>NZ_FMCI01000325.1 GCF_900091845.1 Streptomyces sp. SolWspMP-5a-2 | reverse complement strand
GGGGGAGAACGTAACGGCTGTTACAGGGCGGGCGTGGCCGATCAGTGGCTTGCCGACCGCCTCGTAGGTGTCCCGATCCCAGAGGCGTACCGTGCGGTCATAGCTGGCGGTAGCGAGCAAAGTGCCGTCGGGGGAGAACGTGACGGCCGTGACACCTTCCTGTTTCTTGGTCGGGAGGGCTCCGGCCTCCTCATAGGTCGCTGGATCCCAGAGCCGTACCGTGCCGATGTCGCTGGCGGCGGCCAGTAGACCTCCGTCCGGGGAGAACGCGACGGACCTTACGGTCGTGGTGTGGCCGGGCAGCGGCTTGCCGACCGCTTGACGGGTAACGGGATCCCAGAGCAGCACGTTCCCGGCGGCGCTGCCGGTGGCCATCAGGCTGCCGTTGGGCGAGAACGCCACCGACCATACGAAGCCGGAGTGGGGCAGGACCAGTGGTGTGTGACGGAACCTCAAAGGCTGTTGATTCTGGATCGACGCGGCCGTGTTCGTCGGCGGTGCCGACGCTTCGCCAACCTGTACTGGGGGCTGCGACGCGCCATCCACGACCGGCTGCCGCACGGACTCGGGCGTGGTCGACGCGTGCCGGGCCTCGTCACGTAGGTGCGCGAGCCGGGTCCAGTCCGTGCGCCAGGGCTCGACCCTTGGATCATTCCGGCCCGCAGGGGACTGGTTGTCGTTCGCGAGGCTGAGTAGCGTCCGGACGAGGGCGAGCAGGAAGTCGATGCTCGGCAGACGCTTTCCGTTGAGAGCCTCGCTGATCGCGGAGACCGAGAGTGACGGTCCCGGGGGTGCGGCATCGCTGACGCTGCGCTGGGAGGGGTTGCCGCATTCGATCTTCAGCTTCCGGAGCCGGGAGGCGAAGTCCGCGAGTTCCCGCTGATACGCGGCCTCGGAGACGTCCTCATGCGCCACGTACGTCCCCCCGATGGTCTGTGGGACTCAGCGTATGACGCTGGTTGCCGAACATCACCGAATTCCGCCGAACACCACCATACAGAGTGGGTGTTCGCCCGGAGTTCCACGCGTTACGGCGATGGCCTGCGACGATCGAGCTTGTCCGGGTCTGTTCGTGCTGGTCGGGGCATAACGGATGAGGCTGATGTGCTGGGCGCATGGATGAAATCGAAGAGCCCGCCTCGCACGCTGTCCCTCAGGCCGCCCCCACGTCCGGGCCCGTACCGGAGGCGCCGACCCGCGATCGGGTACTTGACCTGGTTGCCCTGTTGATCCTGATCACGTTGGTGACGGGCGTCTTCATGCTGGCCGGCCCCGAGGCGTTCACCGCGGTCACCAGCGTCGGGCTGGGCCTCTTCGCGGCCTGGCGTGGCAGGCCGCCGCGCCCGTGAGCGCCTCGGTATGCGGGAGACGGTGGGTCCGCTGGGTACCGGGGCGTCGGCCCCGACCAGGGCGTTACGCGAGGGCGGCCGCCGGGCTGCCTCGCGTACCCCCTCATTCCTGGACCGACGTGGGCCGGATACGCGAGGCGAGTGTGCGATGTCGGCTCCTCTCCGGGGCCCCAGTTTGATCGGACCGGTCCGCCGGCTGCGGTAGACGATTGGCACTTCTTGTGACCTTGGCCATGCGTGGCGGAAGGATGGGCTGGAACCGCCTCCGGATGATCTCGGTGAGCGGCTCGCGCGATTGGGCTTGGTGGTACGTGAGTCGGAGGGCTCACTTCCCCTTGCCGACCTGGGCTCGTTCCTCGCGGATGCCCCTGAGCCTCGGATCCGGGGTGTCCGACCTCTGGTCCGCGACCCCGGAGGGGACGACGGTAACGGCTTGGGATCGCCGATCGAACCATCCTCGGCCAGTCGTGGGAATGAGGTGAACTTTCTCTTAAACGGTCACACGAATCACAATTTCCGCGGTATGCTTTCGCAATGTCTGAACTGCAAGAAGAGCCAAAGCAAGATCGCACCGGGGTCGAGCTGTTCGCGGGCGCGGGTGGCCTGGCGATGGCGGTCCATGGGGCGGGCTTCCGGCCATTGCTGTTCAACGAGTTCGCCCCGCGGGCCTGTCAGACTCTGGAAGCGAACGGGGCCAAGCTCCGAGGTGACGAGGAGCGCATCCCTGAGCCTGGGGAGCCGTGGCCGCTGGTGGCGGGGGACGTCCAGGACCTGGATATGAGCTATCTGCTCGGTCGGGTTGACGTGCTCGCCGGCGGTCCGCCGTGCCAACCGTTCAGTCTGGGCGGGATCGCCAAGGGGGACGAGGACAAGCGGAACATGTTCCCGCAGATGTTCAAGGCGATGCGCCAGATTCGCCCAAAGGCCGTCATCTGCGAGAACGTTGTCGGACTACTCAGGCCATCGTTCAAGCCCTACCTCGACTACATCTTGCGCGAGATGGAGATGCCGTTCGAGCTGCGCGATCCGGAGGCCACCTGGCAGGAGCACGACCAGATCCTCATCGATGCTGGGCGCGCGGCCGCGAGCGACCCCTCGGAGCGCTACAAGGTGGTGATGACACGCGTGAACGCCGCCGACTACGGGGTTCCCCAGATCAGGCACCGCATCATCATCGTCGCCTTTCGGGAGGATCTCGGGGTTGATATCGACCAGTTCAGGGAGGACGTGCTTCCCCAGTACTCGCAGGAGGCGCTGTTCCGGTCCATGCTCAACGGCTCCTACTGGGAACGTCATGATGTTGACCCGCGTGTGATTGACCGGGTCATGGCCAGGATCCCCAAGGACGTTCCACTCGATTCGGATCGATCGAAGCCCTGGCGTACCTTCCGGGACGCCATCGCCGGCATTGATGAGAACGAGGGCAAGCCCCTGCCGAAGATCCCCTGGGACAGGCTGGACCGCCGCGAGTATCGCGCGGGGGGGTTCACCGACCACATCGGCTGGCCCGATGCTCGGATCTACAAGGGCCACACGCCCAATGAGCTGGACCGTCCGGCCAAAACTGTGAAGGCCGGCGTGCATGGTGTCCCTGGTGGCGAGTCGGTCATGCTGACCGATGATCTGGAAACCCCAGGAGGCATTACTTATAAGCACCGGTACATGACCGTGCGTGAGACCGCCCGCGTCATGACATTCCCTGATGACTGGAAGCTCGAAGGCCCTCGTGGGGAGAAGATGCGGCAACTGGGCAACGCGGTCCCGGTGAAGCTCGGTGCGGTATTCGCCGATGCGGTAGCGAAGGCCCTCGATACTGCGCAGAGGCCAAGGCCGTGAGCGATGCGCCTAAACCGCATCAGAACCGGTGGAATGACAAGATGCCTCCAGACCGTGCCTGGAAGGGACGGGCGGGACGGGCTCGGAAAGCTCTAGCCGCTGAGCAGGACAAAGCGGCGGGCGGTCACCACCGGCGTCTAGTTGACCTGGGTAACGGCCGCGTGGCTCACGCCTCGGTCTCGTTGAGGATCCTGCCCAACACTCGGCGTATCCGCGCGGTACTACGTTGGGGCGATGGACGGAAGTCCCCGGAGCGCTACCTGGGCGAGGTCGAACATGACACTCGTGCGGCCAACCTTGCTGAGGGCTGGCGCTTGGCCTGGGATAAGGGCCTCTTGAGGAAGGAGACCTTGCCCGACAACTCGATAGCCTCGACTCCCGCGGTCCGTGCCTCCATGAGGGGCAACCGTGGTAAGGACACGAAGCCTGAGAAGGCCCTCCGGTCGCTTCTCTTCAAGGAAGGGCTCCGCTACCGGGTCCACGCACAGCCGGTCCAAGGCCTCCGGCGGAGCGTTGATGTGCTGTTCCCGAAGGCGCGAGTAGCGGTCTTCGTCGACGGCTGCTTCTGGCACGTCTGTCCGGAACATCACCGACCAGCGACCAAGAACACGGACTTCTGGAGGGAGAAGTTCGCCGACAACCAGCGGCGGGACGCTGAGACCAACCGGATCCTGGAGCAAGCGGGCTGGACGGTCATCAGGGCCTGGGAACACGAGGCGCCGGAGGACGTGGCCCGGCGGGTTATCTCAGCGGTCCGCGGTGTGACCGGCGAGGCGTAGTCACAGCTCCTCGCCGAGCAGTAGGTCATCGATGGCGTCGTTCAACCTACGCAGAACGATACGGCCGTCACCATCGCTGTACGCGAGGACGGGACTCTTCGTATCGAGACCTGCCTCGGCGAGAATCCCCAAGGGGATCTGCACCCGGCCGCTCGCATCGATGGTGACTTGCGCGGGTTCCCGGATCATGAGGCGAGTCTTGCACGCGTGCGGACCAGAGGGACTCCTCGGGGCGGGGCGGCATCACCAGGGGTTTCGAGATCTTTGTCCCGCAGGTGTCGGTGGCGCCCATTAGGGTTGACGGCATGCTGACGAATGCTCCAGGAGCGTGCCTGACCCGGGTCGGCGGTGGGCAGCTTGACGCTGATGGGCGCGCTTTACGTCCCGCTTGCCAGGCATGTGTTCACGACGAAGACGGGGGCCGACTGTGACCGAGAACCAGTACATCAATGTCACCCCACACCCGCGCATCCTGGGTGTGCTCGGCGACATCGAGTTCTCGCACTGGCAGTGCCTGGCCGAGTTGATCGATAACTCCTTCGATGAGTTCCAGGCGGCCGGCGAGACGGTGGAGCGGCCCTCGGTCGCGGTCTCGCTCCCTCCGGCGAACTCGAAGCGTGCTACAGCTGAGATCACGGTTCAGGACAACGGCCGAGGCATGAGCCTTGAGGCAGTCACCAACGCCATCAGCGCGGGCTGGACGAGCAACGGCCGGCACGGTTCCCTCGGCCTGTTCGGCATGGGTTTCAACATCAGCACGGCGCGACTCGGGCGGCGTACCACGGTGCGTACCAGTCGGGCGGGTGACTCGGACTGGGTCGAGGTGACCCTGGACCTAGTGCAGATCGCCAACTCCTCCAAGTATCAGGCACCGTACCGCACAGTGCCCAAAACCAATCGTGAAGAACATGGCACTACGGTCACCATCAGCGACTTGAAGCAGGAGCAGTACGCCACGCTCTGTCGCCCGCAGACGCAGAACGTGATCCGGGAGAAGCTCGGAGACGTCTACAGCTACCTATTGTCGGAGAAGGGCTTCCTGCTCACTCTCAATGGCAAGAAAGTAAGGCCACGCCTGCCCTGTGTTTGGGACGAGAAGCGGACCGTCACGCGCCAGGGCGTGGAGATCCATGCGGTCCAGAAGATCGATCGCGAGCTGAGCCCCAAGAACGCCTGCATGGCTTGCGGGTATTGGAGCTCCGGCGACGCTGAGCGATGTGAGGAGTGCGGCCAGGACCGCTTGGAGCTAAGGGAGCGCAGGATCTGGGGCTGGATCGGGATCCAGCGGTACGTCCACCGTACCGACTACGGGCTGGACTTCCTTCGCAACGGACGAAAGATCCTCCTCAAGGACAAGCGGGTCTTCTACTGGGAAGACGAGGACGGTCTCGTCGAGCCGGATCCTGAGTACCCCATCGACTCCGGAGTCGTGAAGATGGGCCGGATTGTCGGTGAGATCCACTGCGATCATGTCGCTCCGAACTATCAAAAGACCGCGTTTGAGTTCGAGACCGCCGAATGGCGGCAAATCCTGCGCGAGGTGAGGGGAACAAGCCCTCTGCGTCCAAAGATCGCGAAGAACCTCGGACTGCCGGAGAACCGCAGCCCTCTTGCCTTGCTCTACGCGGGCTTCCGCCGCCAGGACCCGGGGCTCAACTACCTGATCCCTGGTGACGGACGCAACGCTCTCCACGACACGGCCGCTAAGTGGGCCGCGCTAATGCGGAAGGGATCCGCCGAGTACCAGACCGACGAGGTGTGGTATCGCGCGGCCTACCAACACGACAACCCGATAGCCGTGGATCCGGAACCGGGGAATGACGACATCCTCCCCGGCGTCGGCGCTGGTTTCCTCGATCCGGATGACGAGACTGAAGGCGGTGCGGAGCCCGACACGACCACGACGGGCCAAGAACCGCCTGAGGATGAAGCCGCACCGGTGGAGACGTTGGACCAACGGCTCCAGCGATACCGAGACCACGCCGACCCCATCGTGGACCTGACGGGCCCGTACTACCTCGAAGACCTGGGCCGCGTGGATCTGACGGCTTGGGCGGTCAGTGGCCAGCATCTGGTCACCAAAGACGGGCGGCCCGCGCCTGTGATCGTCTCGATGGTCCGAGCCCCACAGTTGGAGGTATTCGTCGACACCGGGCACTCACTTTTCCGTGAATATGGGACGGACATGCGCGACTTGGCGCTCATCGAGGTCGCGGAGTTCATGCGAGTACGGGCGAACAACGTGCCGATGCCTCTGAGTGAGATCGTCGCGCAGCTCAAGACCCACACCTCCAGCCCCAGGCTGACGCCGGCGGCTACGGCGGAGGAATCCGAGCGGCTCCTCGAACAGGTGCGTATGGCCATGGTGGCGCCCGTCTCGGCGAACCCAGCGGTGCACTGGCTGCTCCTCACGAAGGACGAACGAGCCGACGCCGAACGCCGGTTCGCGGTCGAGGCCGGTGGAGCGTCCCCTTGGAACGACGCGATCTCCAATGGCGAGTTCATCCGCTACGTTCCGGCCAGCGCCGTCATTCGCATCATCCAGGACTCCCCGGAGACCTTCCTTGATGGGTGCGTCTTTAAGCGCGGGTACATCGCTCTAAGTGATCCCGGGGCACGAGAGCTCGTCGTGGAGCGACTGCTTAACCCTCTGTGGGACCTCGCGCTGCTGGAACAGCACCGCCCCCGCCTCGACGTCGAGGAGTTGGCCCGAATCAGGATCAGCTGCCGCCTCATCGCGCGCGACCTCGCTGACAACACGTAGGGGAGAGCGGAATGCAATTCCTCGACGCCGCCTCCCTGCTGGACTCCGGCCCACTGCAGTTTCCGCGTCGTATCGAGCGCCTGCTGTGGCATCTGGGCTTTTCCGATGTGTCCAACATCGACGGCTCCGGCGACGAGGGCGGTGACATTCTCGCCCTCCGCAAGGGCGAGACTTGGGTAGTCCAGTGCAAGTGGAAGCGACGCGGAGCTGTAGGAGCCGACGCGGTGGGCGAGGTCGCTCGCGCCCGGGATCACTATCGCGCTCACAAGGCGGTCGTCGTCACCAACACTCGCTTCAGCCCTGACGCTCGGCAGCGCGTGGCGAATCTGGCACGCCTTGGTCCTGGAATCCTTTTGTGGGGCGGAACAGACCTAACGACCAGTTTCGACCGGGTACCGCCCCGCTTCGGACGAGTGACGCCTCGGCCTTATCAGGCTGAGGCACTCCAGGCGCTGACCGTCGACCTCGATGCCTCTGGTCGTGCACTGCTCGTGCTGGCCACGGGCCTGGGTAAAACGGTCGTCGGAGGCGAGGTGATCGCGGCGCACCTGCGACGCGCTCCGCAGGACCAGGTCCTGGTTGTCGCACACGCCAAAGACCTCGTACAGCAACTAGAGCGGGCGCTCTGGCGGCACCTACCCAAAGACGTTCCAACACGGCTCCTCACGGGCGACACCCGTCCTGATGACCTCTCTGGGCTTACCTGCGCGACGGTCGGCTCGGCGCTGTCAGCCGCGCGATTCGGGTACCGCCCCGAGCTCGTCATGATCGACGAAGCTCACCATGTAGGTGAGGAAGGCCAGTACGACGAGCTGTTGGAGCTCCTCAGATCGGCACGCCACTTGGGCGTCACCGCGACCCCGTGGCGCGGTGATAAGCACGACATCACCCATCAGCTCGGCGCCCCCAGCTTCAGCCTGGGGATCGAGGAGGGAATGAGGCGCGGTTACCTCGCCCAGGTCGACTATCGCCTGTTCGTCGACGACATCGACTGGGACATCGTCCGCGAGGCCAGTGACCACTCATACGGATTGGCCGAACTCAACGCGAAGCTCTTCCTGCCGCAGCGAGACGAGGCCATCCGTGACGAGCTTGCCACCGCCTGGGCCGCCACGGCCAATCCCCGAGCCATCGTCTTCTGCCGCACCATCGAACACGCGGAGCGGCTCGCTGACATGCTGCGGCGCACCCCCCTGTGGTCAGGTGCGCTCGCTATTCACGCGGGACTCGCCAAGAGGGAACGGCAGAACCGTCTGCTTGCTTTCCGCGCCGGCGAGGTGCCCATCCTGACGGCGGTCGACATCCTCAACGAGGGCGTCGATGTGCCGGACGTGAATATCCTCTGCTTCGCACGAGTCACGCACTCCCGCCGAATCTTCGTTCAGCAGCTTGGGCGAGGGCTCCGCCTGCGCGATGGAAAGGAGCGAGTCACGGTGTTGGACTTCGTCAGCGACCTCCGCCGCATCGCCGCCGCGCTCAAGCTCAAGCGTGCGCTTGACGGGGATGGTGAGATCGAGACCCTCAGGAAGATCACCCCGTCGAACATCGACTTCAGCGACCAGAAGGTGGCCACGCTCATGGATGAGTGGATCAAGGACGCGGCCAGTCTTGAGACCGCGTACGACGAGCACCGACTCCAGTTCCCCGCCACCCGCGCCCCCCAGGAGTAATCACCGTGGCCTTGCAGCAATTGCCTGCGCCTATTCGCGAACGCCTCCTCATTGAGATCTACCAACAGGCCAACGACTTGGACTGGGAGTTCTTGAGCAACACCGAGAAGACGAACCAGTACCGGAGATGGATCGAGGATCCCAAGGTTGGTGGAGTCCTGCTCTCTTACGGGCCTGAGAAGGACGCCAGGGTCTGGATCAAGGACGTTCCGATGAAGGAGTACGCCCGAGCACAGGAGGGGATCGGAAGCTATGTTCGCTATGCGGTAAATAGATTCCAGGGGCCGGAGGAAATTGTCCGCGCGGCATGTGGCAGCGGCTGGGCGATGAAGCCCGATTCGGTTGGAGAGAAGCCGAACCACTGCTATGCCATCGCTGGCGACGCCACTCGGTACGTTTGCTGGGGCCGCGCTGGAACCTTTCGTGACCTCGTCTGGGCCGCGCTGAACGAGGCCATCGACTCGGTGGAGCGGCCCGCGATCGTCATCACGACCCGCAACGGTGAGACCGTCTCCACGGCTGAGCGCACGCGACAGAAACGAGTCGCTGAGCGTTGCGGCGCGGACTTGCGGTACCTACACCGCGAGATGATCCCGAACCCTGACTACCTTGGAGCGGCAGGTGGTGGCCATGGCCCATCGCAGCCCACCCTCATCGACTAGCCTCGGGCGACTCTCCATAACGGGACGTCCGAGGCTCTGACGCGGTCAGCGGTTTGTTCGGGGCCAGGTCGTGGCCGCGCTAGGGGCGGGAGATCGAAAGCAGGACGAACTGCTGGTGAGGTGATGGACCCAAGTTGGTGGCAGGCATGGCGAGTTCCTGCTGCCCGAGGGGCTCGTCGCCCTATCCCGCCACCACTACCTTGAACGTCCGCAAGGGCACGCTAGGTGGGCCTTCACCAAGCGATGAAGGCCCACGGCTCACGGAGCCCAGAACGCCTGCCATGTGATTTCGTCCGGTGCCCCGCTGGGATCCGTGCCATCTACAGAGGGCAGGGTGCCGAACAGGAGGTTGCGGTCTAGAACCGTATTAAACCGCTCGCAGGAGATTTCGCTGGTGTGCAAGCAAGCCGCGCATGCGCCTCCGAAGGAGCGGCGGCACGGCGGGTCGAAGACGCACCGCGGATCGGCGGCGAGCTCGGACAACGCGTCGGCGAGGTCGTAGCGATATACGTGCTCGATGCCGCCCAACGTGAAGTCGCTGCGAGTGTTGGCGTAGACAAGGAACGCCAGCGCTGAGGGGAAGAGGTACTCGGCGAGCGAGTCGATATTGAGTCCGCACCGGGCCGCGATGGCCTTCATGAACCGATGAGACATCGAGTGGACCAAGCCGAGGACGCTGCGGGTGATCCGCTGCTCCGGGGCGTTGAACACATCGACGACGGGTTCTCGGACTCGCAGCAGCCACTTGTACGCGTTCGATTCGTCCGTGACCTCAGGGTCGGGAACGACGCCGGAGTCGACCAGCCAGCGGATTACGTCCAGAGGCTTGATGCGGACGAGTAAACCCTCCGTCTCGGTCCGCTTGCCGTACATGGGGTACCTGCTGTTGGACGCTGGGAAGAACTTGAACCACGTGCCCTTGTCGCCGCCGCGTGTCTGCTGGACGGCGTGGGCCGAGATCCGTGTGTAGCCAGCGACCACGTTTGCGATTGGAAGTTCGCGCAGCAAGGTAACGTCGGCCAGTTTGTAGCGGTCGAACAACTCGCGGTACTCGCCATACGTAGCGATCAGGTCGGCCGACGGGGGGTTCCGCAGCAGGCCATCGACGTCGAGCGACGGCGCCGCTGCGGCGCGGGTGAGGGAGAACGCCTCGTCGCCGATGACGTCTAGAGTCTCTGGGGGAAGCGCGAGAGCCTCGACCTCCTCCTGCCAACCCCCTACGGACACGGCGGCCTGACGCGCTTTGTCCATCATCGACTCGTACAAAGGATCGCCGGGGTGGATCCCGAGCGCCTCACAGGTGACCTTGACCTGCGCCAGTGTGTCGTCACCACTGCCTCCGCTGGTCGCGGCGCGAAGCGCGTCGAGGCCCGGGGCAACCGCTCCGATGAGCTGTCCGACGGCGGCGGCGCCGATCGTGTCGCCCTTCATGCCGGTGTACTCGGAGCGTGTGGGCGGATTGATCACGGTCAAGGACTGCGGATAGTGCAGGGAGGTTTGTGGCACGCGCAGCACAGACGTGGGACTGGTCTTGCAGTCGGGGCAGTAGACAACACGTCGCTCCGCGCGCGTGCCGCACTTGCCGCATTGCCACACCCATTGGCGGGTGTCCAGCACGCGCCAGTTCCGCAGGAGCATCGGCCCGGAACAATTGTTAGCGCATCTGGGAGCCCGGATCTCGCGCAGCAGGCCGCAGTTATGCGCTTCGGCGAACTGGAACTGAGGCTTGGGGCCGTGTCCGAGGGGGCAAGTGGGCGTCTGACTGGTGGGATTGACGGAGCTTAGGTGGCCGCACTCGCGGCAGATGAATGTGTTTGGGAATCGTGATGCCTGCAGGTCATGGGCCTCGACGATGCTGTATTGCCCACGCTCGATGATGTCGAGTTCCGGACCGGAGTTCGGAATTCCGGAATGCTGTTGGGCGAAGGGCTGGATCAGTCGCTTCAACTGGGGGGCGAGCCATGCTTCCGGGACATCGAGTGGTGCGGCGTGTCGGGGCGGCTCGCCGATGACGGACACCTGGTTGTCCCAGTTGTACGGCTGGCCTGGCATGTGGTTCCACAGCGCCTGGGTGGCGCTGCGGTTCAACGTGTCGTAGGTCATGGAGCGCTCCTCACACGTTTCCGTGAATGGTGATCGGTGCCTCGATGTCGCGCAGCGAACGCGGGACTGACGGGTCCAGGAGGTCGGCCGTCCTCGTGTTGGACTCGCCGGACACAGACACGACGGACATCATCGCGTCGACGTACCGAACGACCTCCGTGCGGTGCATGTCGTGGTAGGGGTTAGCTGGGTTCAGGCCGAGGCCGGCTGACAGATCTTCGATCAGGCGAGTCCGATCGAGGAATGCTGTGTCGAGGGCCTTGCGGAACTGGTCGGACTTGCTGAGGGCGTATCGGCCTTTGCCCGACTTGGTCCATGCGACTTCGTAGACCTGGAGCGTCCAGGCCATGAGCGCTCCAGAGAGCACCCTGCGGAGCACGGGCAGCGACTCGCGGTTGACCGGTACCTTGTGCACGAGTCGATCGAGATAGGTGATCCACGCCGTGTAGTAACGGAAGACAGACGCGTCGCGGTCTCGTGACGGATTGAACACATGCACGATCAAGCCGGGGTGGGTTCGACCGACCCGAGCCGTGGCCTGGATGACTTCCGCCGCTTGAGTGGGCGTGCCCATTAGAACCATGACGCCGAGACGCGGCGAGTCGAAGCCGTGGCCGATCGCCCTGGTGGCGGCGATGAGCCGGATGCGGCGGCTGGGGTCCTCTGGTGGAGCACCGAGCCGACGGACCGCCTCGCGGACAGCGGCGGGCTCGGCGCTGCCGGAGATGATCGCGAGGTTGTCGCTGGTCTCGACCAGGGACCTGACGCGATCGTCGCGTGTGTACGAGGAGAGGTCCTCGTTGCGTAGGCAGTACCCGAGCAGGACCGCGTAGTCATCGCGTAGTGCCTTCTCCACTACCGAGAGGGCGTGTGGATCGGCGTGGTTGAGTCCGGCGTCGGCGGCCGCTGAGGCGGGGTTCGCGATGGATCGCTCAAGCCATGCGGCGTACATACGGGTCACCTCTGCGGCGGCGGTGACCATGGTGATGCCGCGAGGCCGCACTCCGACGTAGCGGCGCAAGGGATCCTCGGGGTCGGTGTAGGAGAAGAACGTCTCGCCGGCGTCAGGGCCGGGGGCGGGGAAGCGGCGGGCTGAACGCTGGTAGAGATGGAGCACCTGGTTCTCGTAGCCCTCAAGGGTGGCGGTCGCGGCCACGATGTGGAGGGGCCGGTTGCCAAGCCTGGTGCCGATCCGCTGCAGGAGCGTTTCGTACATGCCGTCGAGGGCGCCAAGACTCTCCTCCAGGAGGTGCAGCTCGTCGGCGATCTCGCAGCGCAGAGACCCGAAGCCGGGTGGCATCGGCACCTGCGGGGCCTTGCAGCCGAAGACGGCGCAGTAGGTCGGGTCCGGTGTATATCCGTGGCGAGGGCATCGGGACTGTGCCTGGCCGAAGATGATCTGGAATGCCTTGTTCTGGGCGATCTGAGCGAGCCGGTCGACAGTGCCGACTAGTACGGACGGGGCGTTTCGGTAAATGTCATCGTCGACGACCCAGATTGGCAGTACTCCGGAGAGCGGACACGCGGGGTTCTGGCAAATGTGCCGCATGGTCCAACTAGCCTCGTCGAACTGGACGAGGACCTTGCGGCCGCTGCCGGACGGATCGCAAGCGGGGCAATGTTCCAGGACACGGCAGCGTTCGGCGAGTTTCGGCGAGTGCGGGTCGACGCCGTTCGAGTACTGACTGTTGGCCGCATAGATACGGTTGGGCGTGTTGGTGCTACCGACGAAGAAGCCAACACCGAACGGATCTCCGCCGCTGATCCGCGGATCGTTTCGGCGCAGGACCTCGGCCGCGAACACGGCTTCGGCGAAGCGAGCGGTCTGCTGCGTGGACAGCAGTCGCAGAGGGAAGCGCGCCCAGACGTTCACGCCGGCCGTTTCTCCCGTGAGGCGGGCGTGGAACAGGTGAATGAGCATGACACCGAGGTAAGCCTCGGACTTACCGCCACCAGTCTGCACGGTCTCGATCTGAACGCTGGGATCGGCCTCTGGGTCCGCGACGGCTGGCAGGCAGCCGACCATCCAGGCGATCTGGAACAGGCGCCACGAGTCGTAGCCCTTGCTTGCGCCCACCATCTGCATGGCTCGGTTGGCGAGGACGAAGGCTTCACGCAGCACCTCGTCGCGCTCGATGGTGCGGACGCCGGCGCGGATCCACTCAACCTCGTCCCGGGCGGTGTCGGCATCCCTCTTGGCCTCCGCGATGGCTTCGTCGCTCCAGCCTCTAGCTGTCGCGCGTGCAGTCAGGGCGGCATCCGACCAGTGCTCGACTACCCACGCGGCATGGGCGTCGACGATCGCGGTGACCGCCACGACCGGGTCGGCGATCACAGCGTCGAACCTGGCGTCGATGGTCTTGCCCCCGTCAGAGGTTGTCCGGGGGTGGGGGCGCTGGGTCAGGGCAGTCGCCCCATAACCGGATTCGAACGTCGTCACGCCGGTTGCGGGGTCGATTCCCGCGACCACCGGGGCGGCCTGCCCGAAAGCGGGTACGGTGCGGTCGTAGCGGTGGGAGTTCGCCACCTGTTCCAGGGTGTACGGGGCCAGAGCTGCGTCGGTGCGCGCCGTGACTCTGGCTTCGTAGAGCCGGGTGTCCAGGTGTTTCCGGTCAAAGGGGATCATACGAGCCTGATCGGCGAACTGGGCATCCTCGGGCGGCGTGGTGTTCACGAGAGTGATCAGGACGTCGCGTCCCGCCTCGGTCGCCAAGACGTCGACGTCGAGCGCGGCGGCGAATTGGGGGAGGGCGGCGTCGGCCGCCGCGATCAAGTTGCTGGCGCAGTACGACGCCCATGCCGGGTCGTCGGCCATGTCGGCGTCGCGTGGCAGGGATCCGACTGGTGATGCCGTGCGACGGGGACGAAAGGGCTCGCTACCTGCGGCTGGCCGCACAGCGGCTCGAATCGCGTCCTCGACGGCCTGGGCGCCGAAGCGCGTCGATCCGCGTGCCCCGTCGTGGACCTCCACGCGCACGCTGACCGGTCCGACGGGCACCTTCATCCAGACTGCGGCCAGTTGGCGGCCGGGTGTCTTCCCGCCCACCTGGGCGGCGGCCTTAGCGGCTGCGGAGGGGTCGACGTCGTCCGTGACCGCGTGTGTGAACGCGCGCTGCTCGGCCTGTGAGGCGTGCAACGCGATGTACACCGCGAAGCTGACCTCGACGTCGATCTCGGCGGGAGCCGACCCGGCGAGCCGGAATGAGAATCCTTGCGCCGCCGGGACCAGGCGATCTCCGCTGAGGCCCCTGACTCGATCGACAGTCAACTGCGGTTCGCTGGACAGCTGTCCGAGCCAGATCGCGCGCCTCTGCGCGTCGGTGAGGCGAACTCGGGCGGGCAGTTGCCCCCCGGCTGCCTCGGTGAGGATGTGCCGTTCGAGCGAGGCGAGCAGCGCGTCGCGGATCTTCGCCTCGAAGTTCAAAGCAGTATTGCCGTTTGCGGGTGCCGCCGGTGTGGTGGCCATCGTCTCTCGCTCCGTCCCGAGTGATACGAAGGACATGGAAGGCGCCTTGGGCGCGGACTTCATCGCGCGCCCGGAGGCATGGGGTGGGTCAGGCCACATACGCTGAGCCTGATTCGCTTAGGTGAGCGCGCGGTTTCCCCTCGCTGATTGAGGGGCCGTCAGCCCCGGGATAGCGGATTGCTCTATGAGGACGCCGATCGCGCTGGCTGGAACGCGCGCCGGTTTGGCCTGGACGGCTGTGACCCGGTGCAACGTCACGGCCTCGAGGAGGTCGGCGACGTGGATCCCGAGGGCCGGGTCGATCAACGCGTCGTGGTCGTCCACGCGCGCGCCGGTGATCTGCCCGGACAGCCAGCGTCCGACCGTCCGGTGGATGGTGCGGCTCGTGCACAGCGCCTTGCCCACCGAGTCCGCGCGGCGGAGCAACTCGGTGTCGCGGACCGCCTCCGCGAAGCGTCTGACGTCAGCCGCGTCCTCCGGGCCTTCGGAGTTCCTGCGGACCCACGTCCCGATGGTCTGCTCGCTCGTGATCGTCGTCGGATCGGCGTTGCGTCGCATCGCCGCGAGTATCTCCCCATAGGTCCAACTGCTGTCGGAGACGCGCGCGACCCGCTCGTGCCAGAACGCGATCAGCGCGGCGAGTGGTGCGTACGTGGGCAGTTCCGACAGGACATCGATGATCGAGTCGAACAGGTTCCTGCGCGCGGCGGCGTCGACGAGCGCGACGACATCACCGGCCTGGAGGGACTTGGCCGCGACCTGGCGCGTGTTGTTCTGCCTCCTGCGATAAACCACGTCGTTGGGATCCATCAGCATCGCGCGGCCGTCGGCGAATTCCACGGTGATCGCGTCAATTCGGACCGAGGAGTCACCGTTACTGCCACGCGCCGGCGGCGGGGTCTCCACCGCGTCGGAACTCACCGCCCCGGTCCTGGCTAGGACCTTCAGGACATCGAGACCGAACGGCTCCCACGGCGAGTCGTTCACGTCCCTCGCCACGTCGGCGGCCTTGACTATGCTGGCGTCCAACCGGACGACGACGTTCGGATCAGCCGGATGGACCACGATTGGGTGGGCCCCGAGCCGGGCGGTGCTCTCCGCCGCAGTCTTCGCGCGCAACTCGCTCAGTGCCAGGAATGTGGTTGTCGCCTGCCGCGCCGCACGCCCTGCCTCCCATTCCCCGGCGGCTGTGACCAGCAGCCTCGTCGCCGCAGGAGCGGCCAGCAAACTGGCATAGGCACGCGGCAGCGGACCTGTGATCAGCATCGACGACACTGGCAGACTGGAGACCCGTCCGCAGGCAAGGTCACGGACGGAGACCACTCGGATCCGCTCCGCCCAGCCATGCGGAACCATTGGCGACTCGTCCAAGTCGGCCGTCAGCGCCGACACCGCCGATTGGTTGCGCGTGACGACCATCCCGGTCCCGCGCTGCCTGGCCTCCTCACGGACCCAGTCCTGCACGAGAGTGAACTTCGGCCGTTCCCGGGCGGCTTCGTAGACGTCGGCGAACCCATCGGCGACCACAGCCCAGGCCTCCCGGGCTGGCCCCGCGCTCTGGCAGGATACCGCCCTCGCGTGGCTAGTGGCATCCCCCAGCAAGATGGAGAAGGGTCCTCGTCGGACACAGGCGTCGTAGGAGGCGGGAGTGGTGACTGACAGGCTGAATGTGGACAGGACTCCCCACGCCCAGCGAACCGCATGCGTCATCGCGAGGTTCTCCGACCCGCCGGTCGCGGCGGCGAGCCGTCCTAGAGCTTTCCACGTGCCATTCAATGCCTGATCCAGCGATGTCGAGGCCTCGGGCGCTCGCACGACACGCACGGTCATAGCGGTGGCATGGAGCAACTCCGAGGAAGCCGCGAACTCGCCTGTCCCTTCGCTCGGATTGAAAGGCGCCGCCAGATCTCTGAACGATGGTGGGTCGAACGCCCACACGACACCGCCCGCCTCCCGGATGGCGTCGAGGTTTGAGTCGAACGGCGTGTCGGTGATGTAGACCAGGTCACGGCACTGGCGCAGACGCGGCTCCAGATCACCCACATCAGCCGCAGTTCCATCGATTACCAGCGCTCCACGGCTGCTCACCCGGTCCATATCCGACGTGAGGACTAGCCGACCGGCCCGGTCACGAACAGGACCGCCGATGACCTCCACTCTGCCGTCAGCCGTAAGCCGCGCCCGCGGGATGAAATCGGCAAGCCGCTGACTGTCGATGTAGAGCTGGTCATATGCTGCACGCTGTGATAGCCGCTTGGAGACCACCGTCGCGGTCACATCGAGACCACCAGTTCGAACGATCTGGGCCACCAGACTGGCGGCGCCGAGCGCGATCGGGGTATCAGCGGCGGGAAGAGGGATGACCAAGGCCAGCGGCACTCCCCGTGCGCTGGCGGCGTCGACGGCCTCCAGCAGCTCCACGTCGAATCGGGTGGCCCCAAACTTCCGGATGCCCACACCGGAGACCCGCCGCCGCAGCTTGCCACGTCGGACCACATCCGAAAGGCCACTCCAGCCCCTCGTGGCCATCACGCACCGGCCTTCCCCCAGACACAGAATCTTCACTTACCACCATAGAGGCCCGGACTGACAAGAGTCCGGCTTCCTGCGGGGATCACCCGCGTGACATCGCAGGTTGAGGGGCGCGTACTCGTACTGGCCGCCCGTAGCTCCATGACGCCGTGCGAGCGGTCAGGGGTGATCGATCGCGGTCTGGGGTGATCGCGCGGTCAGTGGAACGGGCCGGCCGGAGTCCGATGTTCCGAGCGTGGGGGCCGCGCGGGGCAGCCGCCTACCAGCCCGCCCCGACTTCGTCCGCGAGGTCACTCGCGGACAGGGCCTTGAGTGCTGAGGGGCGTCGTGACGTCCCTCGCCCTGTCTCCTCGGCGGTGAGAAGGATCTTGAGCGGCACAGACCTCGACGTCCGCTCACGAAGCTGCCGCGCTCCATGCAGTGCTCTTGGGGTCGCGCCACTTCCGGTAGATGCGCACCACGGCTGTCATGGAGGTCAGACGCCCCAAGGCGGGATCGCAGTGAATGCCAGCCTCTTCCAGCGCGAGTTGCAGCTCCATGGCCCGCCCCCTACTCAAGCGAGCCCGCAGCGGCTTCATCATCTCAGCCCATGCATCCCTCTCGTCCGGCGGATCATGCTTCCAGGACTCAAAGAGGCGCAGGGCGTCAGCGTGGCGCCAGACTTTTGTCAGCTCGCGGCGGGGCAGGGAGATCGAGTCGGTGTCCGCGAGGCGTCTGCGGATGTCATCTACGGCGAGCGGTACGCGAGGGTCGATAGGCATGACAGTCCTCTGATGAGAATACGGTAGATAATTCCGCGCAGTGCTCATTAATTAGAAGGTGCGGCGAGGGGTGACGTCAACTCGGTCCCATGAGAAAGGAGGAATCTCCAGTCCTTGCAGGTCAGGGCCTTGTGAGATGTGGAGCATGCCCGTTTTAACTCGGCGATGCATATTTGGGATCCTCGTGGCGTAAATTAAATTCTAATGCTCGCCTTGTAACTGCATTCCGGGGCGAGTTGTTTCGGACATGCGGTGTGAGGGGGTCATGGGCGCTGCCAGCCTGCCCGCGCTTCCCAAGTCGTTCCGGGTCCGACCGAACTGCTCCAAGAGGGCAGCGTGCCCCCTCGGGCAGGGGATAGCCTGTCTCGCCATGGCAGATGTGTCCTGGGCCGACGGCCTCAGCGCGGTATCCGCTTTGGCCGGACTCGGCACAGCGGTCATCGCGCTGCGGATCGGCCGTACCGCGAACCAGGCGGCCCACGCGTCCAATCGGGCCGCGGACCGGGCGAATGCGACCGCAGATTCGGTGGCACAGGTCGAGCGGGAGCGATGGCATCACGAGATGACCCCACGCTTCGATGTCACGATTACCAGGCTCGGTCCAAGCACCAGCCAGGCCAGCCTGCTGCTGACCTTCGAGGGGCCGCCCGCACTGGAACGCCTGGACGCGGTCGAGATCGAGATCCGCGATGACGGCTACACCCACATCGCCAACCCCGCCGGCGAGCCCACCCAGGAGCAGGTCGACGAGACCATCTGGGGCCCCAGCCGCTTCAAGCCGGGTGTCGATGGCGCTTCCCCCAACGGCCGCATGGTGCCCGCCGTCCCCTTGGAGCTAGGTGGCTGGCTCAAGTATGCCTTGGAAGAGTCCTTCGCCCCGTCCTGGAACGATCCCTCGTATTGGCGCGAACGCTACGTTGGCGCCCCGGTACGGTTGTGGGTGCGCTGCCGTCGCGCGGGTCACCAACCGTGGACGCTCACCTACGACGTGACCGTCACAGACCCCCAGTGACCCCCTCCTTCCACCACGCAGTGGGATCGCGTCGGTCTCGGGCGCGGCTCACCTGTCGATCCTTTTCGCAGGGCTTTCGCTGCGGTATCCGCCTGCAAGTCGGGTGATCTGCAGCCACACTACAAATATCCTGGTCGGCGACGGCGTTCGCGACGAGGTCTGTCCTGAGCCGGTCGCGCGCGAAATCTTGTCTCCTCGCGTAGTCTGTGGAGGTCTGCCAATGGCCGATTGCAGGTGTTGAAGCGCGGCGTGGGTTGCCAGGGGTGGCCGGACGCCTTTGGACGGTGCGGCACGAGGTACCGGCACTCAGCACGGCGGACGTGGTCTGATCAGGCACA
Source organism: Streptomyces sp. SolWspMP-5a-2 (assembly GCF_900091845.1). GTDB lineage: Bacteria > Actinomycetota > Actinomycetes > Streptomycetales > Streptomycetaceae > Streptomyces > Streptomyces doudnae. The sequence continues at coordinate 19,464 of NZ_FMCI01000325.1, read as the reverse complement.
ACAGCATCACGCGGTATCAGCCGTCATCAGGCAACACGATCACTCGTGGCCTCGTAATGCGTAGGTCTCGGGTTCGAATCCCGAAGGCGGCTCCGTTTTGAACCCCAGGTCGCGTTGTCTGTGACCTGGGGTTTCTTGTTTCGTCGGGAGGTCGTGCAGCGGCGCCGTCACCGGGGGCTCCCCAGGAAACGGGCGACGTCGGCGCTCTCCGTCGCGATTCCCTTCGCGAGGGCCGCGGCCTCTTCGGAGTCCGGGGCGAACAGGGAGACGTCGGTGTCCGTGCTGCTTGTGCGCGAGGTCCAGGTGCCGCGGGCCAGTCCGTCGGCTACGACCGCGGGGCGGATCTGACCGCCGCCCGGCCACACCTGCCGTTCGTGGGCGGCCGGAACGGACAGGGCGCGGGAGCAGTAGCCCACCAGGTAGTCGTCGTACGCCGGCAGCAGCCGTACGTCGGGGGCGGCGGACGGCGTGAGGTCCATCTCCGGCACGTGTTCCGTGGGCAGGGTGGACGCCTCGTCGGCGATGTGGCAGAAGGTGAGGTGGCCTGCCGCACCCAGGGCCCGCCAGGCGCGTCGCGCGGCCGTCATCGGCAGTCCCGACCAGCTGGCGAAGTCCTCGGGGGAGGCGGGGGCGTGCGCGCGCAGATATCGGCGGGCCAGTTCGGTCTCGGCCGCCTCGCCTCGGGGGCCGTCCTTCCGCGACGGCAGCCAGTCCGTCAGGAGCACGAAGGTGGCCTCGCCGTCGCGTTCCGGACCGTGGCAGACCAGCCCCCGCAAGGCCGCCCGCCGGATCAGGTGGAAGGGGGCCTGACCGCGGGGAGCCACCCCGATCCGCGCCAGGTGTTCCGTCAACTCGGCCCGGGTGGCGGGGCCGTGGTCGCCGAGCGCCTTGACGAGGATGGCCTCCGCCCGGTCGCACAGGTTCTCGTCGAGGCCGAGTTCGCGGTAGCGGCGGGCGCCCAGTCGCAGGAAGTGCGGGCCGAGCAGTCCCAGGAGCCAGGGCAGGTCGGCGCTGGGGACCGTGTGCAGGGTGCCGCGCAGGAACCAGGCGCGCACGATGGTCCGATCCTCTTCGAGGGCCCGCCGGACATCTGCTGCGGTGAGGCCGTCCGCCCGTGCCCGGATGCCGAGCGCGGCGGCCCGGACATCCTGCGCCTGCACGGCGAGGACCCGCTCGACCACTTCGGCCGCCGAACCGTACCTGACACCGCCCCCGATGCCCTGCGCCCGGCTGCGCAAGGCTCTCGCCTGCTCGTGGCTGAGTGAGCACATGGGGCCGAAGGTACACAGATCGCCCTCGCGTCGGGCGGAGTTCGGCGGACCCGGGAGGGGGAGGTAAGAGGGAGGGGGTGGGTTCGGGGTGGGATCAGGAACGGCCAGCGCGATAGCCCCGCGTGCCGACATCCCAGCCGCCCGACACCCCCGCAGCCCGGTGACCTCGCAGCCCGGTGACCTCGCAGCCCGGTGCCCCCGTGACCTCGCGTCCCCGCTGCAGCAACCGGGCGTCCGAGGTACCGGTGTGGAGGGTGTGCGGTGTTCGTGCGGGGAGCGTGTTTCCGGTGTTCCTGGACACCTTTTCTTACGTCTCCTTTGCCGGACGGGCGTCCGCCGGCGCACGCGGCACGGCCTCCCCGTGAGGACGGTCCCGCCGGGCGCGCCCGTGTGTCGGCACCGAAACACCTTCACCGGAGGACATTCCTTGCGGAAAACGCTGCACAAGAAGCCCTCCCGGAGAGCGCTCACCGGGATCGTGGCGGGCTGCGTCGTCGTGGCGGGCTGCGTCACCCTGCCGTCGGTCGCGCAGGCCGCGCTGGACGACGGCGCCTCTCCCGAGCGGCAGACCTCCTTCGCCGACGCGGCGAAGGAGTTCGGCGTCCCGGTCCAGGTCCTGATGGGCGTCTCCTACCAGGAGTCCCAGTGGGAGGACCACGACGGGAAGTACAACACCTCGGGCGGCTACGGCCCGATGAACCTGACGGACGTCACCGAGCGCATGGTCTCCGGCGGCGGCGCGGGCGCGGTGGGCCGCGGTGACCTCGCCGCCCTGACGTCGGACCCCGCCCTGCACACCCTGACGGAGGCGGCCGAGCTGACCGGCGCCTCCGCCGAGCGCCTGCGCGGCGACGACAGGGAGAACATCCGCGGCGGCGCCGCCCTCCTCGCCTCGTACCAGAAGCGGTTGACCGGCTCGACCTCCGCCGACCCTGCCGACTGGTACGGCGCGGTGGCCAGGTACAGCCGGTCCACCGACCGGAAGGCCGCGCAGGCGTTCGCCGACCGGGTCTTCGCGACCATCGGCGAGGGCGCCTCCCGCGGCGTCGACGGCGGGCAGCGGGTGAAGCTCGCGGCCACCCGTGCGGTGAGCCCGGACCGGGGGCGCCAGCTCGCGGCGCTGAAGCTGAAGGCGAGCGTCGTCGCCGACGACACCGAGTGCCCGCCCACCGTCGACTGCTCCTTCCTGGCCGCGGCCGCCTCCAACGGCCAGGTCGCCGAACGGCCGGGCGACGGCGTCAAGGTCGACTACATCGTCCTGCACGACACCGAGTCGTCGTACGACTCCGCGATCAAGACGTTCCAGACGGCGGGCAGCGGCGACTCCGCGCACTACGTCGTGCGCTCCTCCGACGGTGCCGTGACCCAGATGACGCCGACCAAGGACATCGCGTTCCACGCCGGCAACTACTGGTTCAACATGCACTCGATCGGCATCGAGCACGAGGGTTTCGCCGCGCACGGCGCCAGTTGGTACCCGCAGACGCAGTACCGGACCACCGCCGACCTGGTGAAGTACCTGGCCGCCAAGTTCGACGTGCCGCTGGACCGGCAGCACATCATCGGCCACGACAACGTGCCCGGCCCGCAGGACAGTTACGTCGCCGGAATGCACTGGGACCCGGGTCCCTACTGGGACTGGCGCTCCTTCATGACGATGGTCGGCGCCCCGGCCACCGTCCGGGACGGCAAGAGCCCGGAGGTGGGCGACGCCGTCACCGTCTCCCCGGACTTCGGCGGCAACGAGCAGACCGTCGAGGTCTGCCCCGACGACGACCCGACCGGCGCCACCACCGCCTGCACCGAGCGCACCGAGCCCGCCAACTTCCTGCCGGTGCGCACCGGGCCCAGCGCCACGGCACCCCTTTTCGCCGACCCGGCCGTGCACCCGGGCGCCGGTTCCGGCTCCGACGTGATCCACGACTGGGGCAGCACGGTCCAGGCCGGTCAGCAGTTCGTGGTCGCCGACCGTGACGGCGACTGGACCGCTATCTGGTTCAGCGGCGCGAAGGTCTGGTTCCACAACCCGGGCGGCGCCAACACCGAGCCCGCCGAGGGCGTCACCGTCGTCCGCTCCGGTCCCGACGGCGCCACGCTGTACGGTTCCGGCTACCCGCAGGCCGCCGAGTACCCGGCGGGGCGCTCGCCGTCGGCGCAGAAGGCGCTGACCGTGTACACCTTCCCCGCGGGCCAGGCGTACGTGGCCACGGCACCGCCCGCCCCCGCGGACGACTTCTTCTCCTCGGACGACACCTACGTCACCGGGGCCGCCCGCTACTACACCATCCAGTACAACCACCGGGTGGTCCTGGCCGACGCGGCCGGGGTCTCCTGACGGGCGATGCTCCGACCGCCGGGGTGCGGGGGCCGTTCGTCGGCTCCCCGCGCCCCGGCGGTCATCGTCCGGTCACGCGTCAGGGAAGTCCGGGACCATCGCCACGGCGAAGGCCAGACGGCGGTCCAGCCAGCCGACCTTGATCGAGATGTCCAGGCTGCTGTCGTGCTGAGGGAGCCCCTTGGAGGTCATCACCAGGTCGTCCTCGCAGTGCCATTCGAGAGCGCGGCCCTGGTTGGCAGGAGTGTCGCCGTCCGCCGCCAGCTCCAGGACCAGGTCGAGGGTCGACACGAGGCCCCGCATGGCCAGGCCCCGGGCGGTGTTGTGCCGGAGCGACCACGGGCTGCGCCCCGCGATCTCGGGCCGTCCCGGCTGGTCGACGCGCCAGGTGTGGTGGACGAGCTTTTTCGCGGGGGGAATCCGGCGGAGCGTGCCGACGGCCTGTCCTTCACCGTCCCGGACGATCCGGTGGATCTCGTCGCCGACGTCCACCGGGTCGTCCACGGCACACAGCACCCGTTGGGCCGCCTCGTCCTCGTAGAGGACGGGCTCGACCAACGGGTGTGAAGGATGGTCGGTCCTGAAGTAGGCGCAGGGCGCGTAGGTGCTGACGTCTTTCGTCCGACGCGGGACACGCACCGCGAGCCGCCCGAGCTGCGGCTTGGCGAAGGGGACCGACCGCTCGGTCCTCCCGATGGTGATCCGCCGCACGTCCTCCCAGCCGACCGCCTCCACCAGGGGTGCCTGCTCCCGCGACTTTCGCTTGCCGAACACCATCGGCGACATCCTCCAGCCCGTCCGTCCTGCAACGGACCGAGCCTATAGGGGAGATGGCGGGAGGCTCGTCGTGCCGGAAGGGGGTTGCGGCGGAGAACGCGGTCTGCCCTACGGTGGTCACAAGGCGTGATGCTCCTAGGAGGACGGGGCAGGTCGTCGGTGCCCCGGCGGCTGGACGCGATGAATTGAGGTATGCACCCTTTATGCCTTCCTATGACAGCTCCCGGGCGCGGTTCCGGCTCGCGGATCGCCATGTGGCGGTGCTCGCTCATCTCATGGACGGAGAGAACCCGCCCGAGGACCTCTGGCCGTCGCTGGGTGAACTCGTCCAGATCAACCTGGTCGGGGAGGAGGGCGAACTGGCGCCCATCCTCCGGGACCTGCTGAGCGCCTTGGCCGCTCCGCTGCTCCTGGTCACCGTGGAGGTCATGGGAGAACACGGGGCGATCAACCACGGGGTCGTCGTGGGGCAGCGGGTGATGATCGCTCATGAGGGCTGGCCGGACGAGGAGGAGTCCGAGTACACGCCCATCGCCCCGCACAGCCTGGTCTGGGAGCTGGCCCGCATGGTCAACCTCCAGGCGGACGACGAGGCGACGTCCGAGGTCTCCCGTGTCGAGACGACGATGGGCGCCCTCGACGCCGCGTTGTCCGTCCTCGACCAGGACGTGGACGACGAGGCAGCGATCAGAGGTCTCATCCGCGAGGCGCTGACGGAGGCCGGTACCCCCGAGGAGCCGGGTCTGACCGAACTCACCGAACTCGTCATGGCGTTGAACGCGATGTGGCGCATCACCACGGCGTGGGACGGCGAGCACGAGGGCGAACGGGCCGCGATGGTCAGGGGACTGGCGGTGTGGGACTGCGGACCGCGCGGCTACTGGGTCCGGGAGAAGCCCGTGGAGCCCGTGCTGGACGGGCAGGTGGGACCGGACAGCGAACTGTGCCTGGTGCGCACGAGGAACGGTGACATCTGGAGAAGGATCACTGATCTCCTCCCGGACAAGGCGGAGTTGATCGACGCCTGACGCGTCGGCGGAGAGCGGGGCGCGGCGCGATGTCCCGCCCGCCCCGTTCTTCGGCTTCTCCGACTTCTCCGAAGCGTCAGAACCAGTTCTTCGGGTTGAGCGCGTGACCCACTTCCTTGGCCGTTCCGACGGGATCGGTCACCGCCTCCTTGGCCGCGTCTCCCACGGCGTTCGCCGCCTTGACTCCGCCTTCCTTGATGCCGTCCCAGTGCTGGACGACCTTGGCGCCCGCGTAGACGGCGCCGAAGCCGATGGTGACGCCGATGGTGATCGGGTTGGGCGCGACGGTGGCCGCCGTCAGCGAGGCGTTGAAACCGGTCTCGGCGATGTCCGCGACGTAGGACGCGCCCTTTTCCTTGGTGGAGAAGTTTCCTTTGTCCCACGGCCACCCGTTGTGATACACGGTGTTGGCGCTGATGGCGGTCGAAGCCACGCCGCTGACCACACCGACACCGCGAAAGGCGCCGGCCACCTTCCCGGCGGTCGCCAGTCCTCTGGCCGCCGCTGCTCCACGGCCGAGTCCCTGTGCATCGCGTGCGAACGAGTAGGCGTTGCCCGTGACCCTGAGAAGGCTGGCGCTGGGGGCCTTCGCCGCGACATTGGCGTGGGTGAGCCCGCCGAACCTGGTGGCCAGCTCATTGTTCCCGCCGATCAGATTGATGACCGAACTCGGACCCACGTTCATGATTCTGGATCTCGAGATCGCGTTCCAGCCGTGGCTGTTGACCCAGTTCTGCACCGTGGTCATACCGGGGAGCCGGGCAATCTGCTGAAATCTCTGCGTGCGGTAGAAGTGACCGAGGAGCTTGCTGGGCAGCCACGATCCGGGCGCGCCCAATGATTTCGGGGCCCAAGTCCAGGTCCGCACCCTCTCGCTGGCGCGTACCAGGTACCTGTTGCCGGTGCTCCGAAGTCCTCGAGCCAGAAACTCCTGCACATCGCTGGACCATCTGCTGTCGCGCCATGCGCGGCGAATACGGTTGCCGACCAGAATCCTCGTCATGGACGTCGTCAGCGCGATGGAATGACCTGCCACGCGGGTGGCGCCGGTGAACTCCCTGTATGTCTCGACGAACGCCTCGACCGACTCCTGGTGCGGCTTCAGGAGGGGGATCTTCGTCAGGGCGGTCACTTCGAGGCGTTCGATCCACGCGTCGATCGATTCGTCGTCGCCCCTGCGCAGCGACTCCGCGGCCGGGTCGTCGCTCGCGGCGACGGAGTTGGCCAGCAGCAGTTGATCGGGGGAGAGCCCCTGGCCCTCGTACTTCTTCAGTTCCTCGGCGCTGAAGCCCGCCCAGCGAAGGCCCGCCTCCGGGTCGCCGTCCTCCAGGCGCGCGATGCTCGCCCGCTTGCGGAGGTCCGGTGCCGTCTCCGTCACCCAGCTCCGCAGGGGCCTCAGTGCCGTCAGCTTGCTGGAGACGCCGAGCCGGGAGGCTCTGCTGAAGGCCTCGTCCAGTCCGTCCTGGACGCCGCCCCTCCCGTCCAGCATCTTGGCGAGCCGCTCCAGATCGTCCGGGTCGACCGTCCGCACGTTCCGCCCCCTGGATTCCTCGTGCCCCTGCTGACGCCGCTGGCCTGAGCGGGCGTTACATGCTACGTGGGACCGTGATGGCGACCGCGGTGGCAGTTGGGCCGGTACGTCCTCGCCCTCGTCCTCGGCGGTGACGCGCGCGGGATCGCCCCGCCCCGGCGCGTCCCAACTGGTGGGTCCGTTGGGTTGCGGCGGTCGGTGGAAGGTGCTCCCCGGGGTGTCGCTCCCGGGGAGCGGAGTTGGGATCGGTAGGTCGTCGGGCCCGCGTACCTTCCGTGGGGACGGGGAGTGGACGGGGCCTGGGCCGGGGGTGGGGTTGTGTCGTGGGTGGGGTTCTGGTGGGTTCTTCCCGTCGCGGGTGCCCTGGTCGGGTACGGGCGGGCTCTTGCCGGGGTCACCCGGGCCCAGCGCGCCGTCTGGGCGGTCGCCCGGGTGGTCGAGGTGCGGGTGCCCGCGCACGGGGCGTCCGGGATGGACGCCCTGCCCGTGACCCTCGCCTTCCAGGATCTGCTGAGCGGGGCCGAGTTCAGGCTCGGGAACGAGGGCGCCCACGGTGAGGGGGTGCACGCGGCCTGGGTGGGGCGGGAGTTCACCGTGCGGTATCCGCCGGGGCAGCCCGAGCGGTTCCATCTGATGCGCAGCACCGACGGGGAGCGGCACGGCCTCACCGTGCCCAACTGCTGTGTGTGGCTGCTGGCCGTGGGGGCGGTCGCGCACGCCTGGGTGGCCGGCGGGCCGGGGTGGGGGCTGCTCGGGCTCGGCGCCCTGCTCGTGTGCGCCGGTGCCCTGAGCGGTGACATCGGCCGCGCGCGGGAGCGGGCCGCGCGGCTCGCGTCCGCCGTCGGGGTGCCGGCCCGCGTCGTCGCCGTCACCGAGGACATCCACACCGACGGCGAGGGCACCGAGATCGTCAGCCGCACCCCCGTCGTCGTCTTCACCACCCGGGACGGGGTGCGGGTGACCGCCCTGCTGCTGCGCGGCGCGCAGGCCCTGCCCGGCTCCCTCGGCCGCGAACTCACCGTGCACTACGCGGTCGACGACCCCTCCGTCTTCACCCCCGACCTCGCCTTCGACCGGCGCGAGCGCGGCAAGGACATCGCCTTCGTCGTGGCGCTGTGGACCGGCGGTCTGGCGTCGATGGCGGTCGGGGCCGCACTGCTCTGACCGCGTCGCGGCGCACCGCGCCCGCCACCCCTCGTCACCCTCGTCAGCGCACGATGTTCGTCAACGACGCCCACAGCAGCGGCGAACGGTCCGCTCCCCGTCCCGCGCGCCACTCGGTCAGCCGGGTGCGCTGCCAGGCGTTCAGCGCCGCCACCGGGTCCTCGCTCTCGTGCGCCGCGTCCACCGCGACCACTGCCTCCGTCAGCGGCCGCACCGACTCCGGGACCCCGGCCAGCCGGTGGAACGCGAAGCTCGTGGGCAGCACCCAGCGGGTCGCGGTGACCAGGTCGGCGCCATTGTGGATCATCGCCGACGCCAGTCCGAACGACTCCGCGAACCGCAGGTCGCCCCCGCTCTCGCAGCCGATCAGCGCGACCCGCCGCGGCGCGGGCCAGAGTTGGGCCCCCGGCACGCCGTCCGGGCGCAGCGGGAGCGTCCCCAGAAAGAGGTCCTTCGCCGCCAACGGGCGGTGTCCGCGCACCGGTTCGATCAGACCGGTGGTCCCCGCGTCGCAGCACAGGTGCAGGGTGACGTCCTCGCTCTGCCCGTGCTCGACCGGGGCGCCGCTCACGTGCCCGACGTACATCAGCCGCCGCACGCCCCCGCGCAGCACCCCGCCGAGCCACTCCCGGTCCAGGTCGGTGCGGCGCAGCGCCTCGGCGGGCTCGCTGATCCGGGGGAGGACCGGGCCCGCGTCCATCCGCCGCCGGACGAACTCCAGGACGCCGGGGTCCGAGCCCGGCCGTCCGAGCACCGAACCGAGCGGGGAGTCCGCGCGGAAGCCCGGCACCTTCGGGTCCAGGACGAGCACCACCGCCTCCGGACCGGTGCCCGTGGCCCCCTGGTCCGTCCCGGCTCCCGGACGGTCCGGACCGGTGACCGTGGCCCCCTGGTCCGTCCCGGCTCCCGGACGGCGGGACGACGCCGGTGCCGTCGTCGTCACGTCCGCCAGGTCGATCAGGCGGACGTCGGCGGGCGGGTTCTCCTCGTCCGCGTCCATCGACAGGAGTTCCCACGGGACTTGCGCCACGCGCGGGGACGGTTGGATCCGGATCAGCGGGCGTTGCGCCAGGGTCGAGCCGACCTGGCGTATCTGCTGCGTCAGTTGGGGCGGCCACAGCGCCTGCGCCAGGTCCCGGGCCAGCCGGCGTTCCGACGGGTACGCGGCCATCGCCCCGGACGCGAACGCGCGCCGCATCCCGTCCGCGCCCCCGCCCCCGCTCGCGTCCCCGCCCGGCAGCGCCGACGTCAGCGCGGCGACCGCCCGTTCGACGTCGGCGGCCGGGCCGTGCGCGGTGCCGAAGCCCCGGGCGCCGCCCGCCCACGTCCAGGTCATGTGCAGGTCCCCGGCGTCCGCCAGCCGGATCTGGACCACCGGGCGGTGCGGTCCGGTCAGGTCGTCGGTGGCCAGAACGGCACCGCCTCCTCGCTCACGATCCGCCGGTGATAGCGCAACTCGGCCGCCCGGACGTACTCCTGGAGCGCGTACCGGCCCGACTCCGGTGCCATCAGCACCCTCGGCGGCGCCGCGACCCGCAGCCCGACCGCCGCCGCGGCCTCGCCCGCCGCACCCCCCAGCACCGGAGCGCCCTCGTCGGCGGGCCCGTACGTCTTCATCGCCGGGGCCGGGAACGTCAGACCGGCGCGCGGGTCGCCATGCCGACCGGCCTGCGGATCGGCCTGCGGATCGGCAGTCGGACCGGGAGTGGTCGACGGTGGTGACGGCTGCGGTGGAGACGGCGGCGACGCGGGTGACGGCCGCGGCGTCCGGGGCGGTGTCGTCGGCGGGGGCTCGCGGGTCAGGGACAGGGACGCGCCCGCGCACCGGTGTTCCACCAGCTCGAACAGGAGCCCCTGATCACCCCGGCGCAGCGCCAGCCGGAACGCCAACCGCATCGCCTCGTCCGCCAGTTGAAGCCACTGGCTGCGGGCGTGCGCGGTGACGAAGTCGTACCGTGCCGCCTCCAGCGCCAGCGCGGCCGGGAGCGCGAGGCCGAGCGCCGTCGCCACGGACCGCGCCTCGTGCGCCCCGTGGTCCGTCCGGTTCAGGTTGTCCTCCAGGGCCGTCGCGAGCAGCAGGTCCACCTGCGCGCACCGCTCGTACACCCGCCGCTCCTCGAACACCTCGCGCGCGCCCTGCGCCAACCGCCGCATGCTGTCCAGGTCTCCCCGGCCGTAGGCCTGTCCGGCGGAGAGCAGCATGGTGTCCGCGGCGGCGAGCCCGGCGCCGAGCCGCTCGAAGCGGGCCAGGCTCGACGCGGCCAGGTCGCGTGCGACGGCGGGCTCACCGCGCCGCTCGGCGAGGGCGGCGCGGGCCTGCTCGCAGACCGCCAGTTCGTCGCTCAGGCCCTGTTCCTCGTAGAGCGCGGACGCCTCGGCGTACAGCTTCTCCGCGCGGTCGAGGTCCCCGCGGAGCATCACGACGTGCGCGCGGTGGGCGAGCAGCCCCTGCCGGGCACCGTGGTCCCCGGCCGCCCGGAAACCCTCCTCCGCGCGCGCCAGGTAGTCGTCCGCCAGGTCGAAGCGGTTGGTCGACGCGCAGATCATCGCGAGACAGTCCAGCAGGCGGAGCGCGGTGGGCCCAGCCGCCGCCGGTCCCGGCGCGGGGGGCCGCTCCTCCGCCGTGACGGGCGGGGTCGACAGCAGCGCCGTCGCCAACTCCTCGGCCGCGCCCCACTGTCCGCGGTCGATCAGCAGGAGCACCCGGGTCAGGCCGACCTCGGCCGTGCGCAGCCCCTCCGGGTCGTGGAACTCCGGCAGCAGGGCCGCCGCCTCGTCCACGCACGCGGCCGCCTCGTCCAGACTCCCTCTGCCGCGCAGGAGTTCGGCCTTGGCCATGAACGTCTTCAGCAGTACTTCGAGCCAGACCTGACGGCCCCGCGGTCCCATGGTGGCGTCCGCCACGCCCCGCAGCAGGCCGAGGGCGTGCTCCAGGTCGTCCGCGGCCCTGACCGGGTCGGCGGCCCTGAGCCGGACCGTCGCGATGTCGGACAGCAAGTGGCCCCGCAGGAAGCGGACATCGGGGGAGTCGTCGAGCGACTCGGCCAGGGTGAGGAGTTGCGCGTAGACGGCCAGTGCGGCGCCGAAGTCCGGTACGGCCTGGTGCTGTTCGGCGAGCGCGAACCCCTCGTCGAAGGGATCGCCGTACCGCGCGGGGGAGGAGGGAGCGTCATGGGCGGGATTCCCGGCCGCCTGCCCCGACCGCGCCGCGGCCCGCCGCACCTCGTGCTGCCGCACCTCGTCCCGCCGCTGCTCCTCCGGCCGACCCTCGTCCTGCCGCTGCTCGTCCCCTCGCCCGTCGTCCCGCCGCTGCTCCTCCGGCCGCCCCTCGTCCCCTTGACCGTGCTCCCGCCGCTCCTCGTCCCGCCGCTCCTCGTCCCGCATGGTCAGAAGTCCTCCTCCGCGCTCGCGGCGGCGGCGATCTCCGCGAGGAACGGGAGGAACGGCTCGTGGTCCTCGCCGGTCCCCTCCGACGCCCACTCCCCGGTCCCCTCCGACGCCCACTCCCCGGTCCCCTCCGACGCCCACTCCCCGGTCCGCTCCAGCGCCCGCCCCGACACCTGCTCCGCCCCCGCCCCCTCCGCCTCCGCCAGCCGCCGTCGGGCCAGCGCGCGCACCGCGTCCCGGTCGGCCCGCGTCGACGGTTCGCGGTCCGGCCCCTGCCCCGGCCCGTGACCCGGCCCCGGATCGAACCCCGGCATCAGAACCCCGACCTCGACGCGAGGAGTGCCCCCGTCCGGGAGGTCGACCTCCGCCCGGCCGGTCCACAGGTCGTCGCGCCGGGCCAGCAGCACCCGGTGGGCCGGGCCGCCGTTCACGTCGACCTCCGCCGCGAGCCGCACGTCCGTGGCCGGGGCCGACCCGTCGGCGACGACGTCGACCTCGATCCGCCGCTCGGCGCCGACCGCGGACGCCGTCCAGGTCACCGCGTGCTCGGCCGCGTCCACGAACCCGGGCGGGTACCGGCGCCAGTCGTTGGTGCCCGTGCCCCGCGCGATCAACCGGCCGCCCGCGGAACGGAGTTCGCCCGCGGCGAGCGCGTAGTCCCGACCCCGTGCGAACAGCCCGCCCACCCCGGCGGCCGGGGCCGGTTCCAGTGGTTCCCCGGCGGTTCCGCGGCTCTCCAGCGCCGCCCGCAGCGCGCGCACCGCCTCCCCGTCGAGACCGGCCCCGTCCGCCGCGTCGTCGATCAGCCGCAGGACGGCGTCCAGTCGGTCCGCGGTCGCCGAGCCCGGCGGTGCGGAGCGCCACCAGCGCAGAAGCGGGCCGAGGGCGTCCGCGTGGACGTCGATCAACTCGGCCGCGTCGGCGTCCGGTTGGTCCTCGACGTCGTCGAAGAGTTGCTGGCAGGTGTGGGTGAGCGCGGCCAACTCAAGCCCGAGCAGGTCGGGTTCGAGCGCGGGGATGCCGTCGAGGTAGGACGCGGGCCACCACCGCGCGGCCCAGTGCCCGAAGGCCAGCCGCCCGGCCGCCCGCGCGAGGGCCCCGTCCCGCCCGGCCGCGAGCGCGAGGGTCTCGTCCCGCCCGTCCCCGAGCGAGCCGACCGGCATCTCGACGGCCGCGTCGGCACCGTCGGTCGGGCCCGGCCCAGCCGATGCGGTCCCCCGCCCGACCCAGCCTGACCGCTAGACCCTGTCGCCCCACCCGCCCCTGTGGAACCACCCACCCCTGTCGGACCGTCCGCCCCTGTCGAACCACCCGCACCTGTCGGACCGACGTGGCCCGCCCACCCCGTCGTCGCCGCCGATTCCACGGCCCCCGCGACGTCCTCCCCGTACACCGCCCACAGCCACTGCTGTGCCCGCCCCGGGTCGTGGATCTCCGCGTCGGGCAGGCCGGGCGGGGCCAGGACCGGCCAGGTCAGGAGGGCTCCCGCGACGTCGAGGACGGCCCGGCCGGGAGCTGACCCCGGCGTCCCCGACCCGCCCCCGCGCACGACGCTCACCCGGACCGTGCCGTCGTCGGCCGCCGCGACCCGCACCCGGCCCGTCTCCGCCCCCGGCATCACGCGCTCCTCCGCTCGGCCACCGGGGACGGGGGCGCCGCCAGGCTCCGCAGAGCCGTCCTGACCCGGGCGCGGTGGTCCATCATCACGGAGCGGGCGACCCCGTCGAGGACCGCCCAGGCGGACGCCGTGTCGGTCAGCGGGGCGTCGCGGACGTCCCGTCCGTGCAGGCGCACCCACAGCCTGCGCATGTACGCCGTCCACGGGGTGCGCAGATCGCGGGCGAGGGCCTCCAGGACACCGCCGTCCGGGTCGGGACGCGGCGAGACGGTCATCCGCCGTGCCCGCAGCACCGAAGCCTCCCGGCGCCAGCGGCTGTTGACCGCTCGGTGCGCCGCCGTCCCGCCGCCGGACGCGGCGCCCGTCTCCATCTCCGTCTCCCGCAGCGGAGTTGCGTGCTGTCCGGCCTCAACACGGCCGCCTCGCGCCGCCGTTCCCGCGCCCAGGGGATCGAGACCCACCGCGAGTCTGCCGCCGAGGACCACGGCCACCCGGAGTGTCTCGTCGCGCAGGCCGAGCGGAGCGCAACTGCGTCCCACCTCGCGCCGGACGAGTTCCGGGACCGTCGGCAGCTCGTCGCGGTGCGCGGACGCCTGGAGGACGGTGAACAGCCGCTCGAACAGGGTGCGGTCGAAGGGCGCGGGCAGTGTCGCGGTCGACGCACCCCGGCCGACCTCCGGACGCGGGGGCACGTCCCACGCGCTCAACCCCAGATGCGCGGGAACGTCACCGCGCCCCCAGAGAGCCGCCGCGCGGGCATCGACACCGGCGCGACGATCACCGACGCACCCCTCGGCACCCCCTCTGGCATCCCCACTGACGTCCCCTCCGGGACCCCCACTGATACCCCCACCGGCACATGCCTCGGCATCCCCACCGCCATCCCCACCGCCCCGTCCCCCCGCACCCCCGGAAGCACTCCCGCCCCCGTCACCCCCGCCCGCCCACAACTCCCGCCCGAGGACGCTCCCGTGCCCCCGCTCGACCATGGACGCGAACCCCTCCACGTCCTCCGTCCCCGGGGTGCCGCCCGCGTCCGCCGCCGAGGCCGCCCGCGCGTCCCGCCCCCGGCGCGCCCCCGTGCCGCGCCCGCCGCACGCTTCGAGGACCGCGTCCGCCGCCCGCACGGCCTCCCGCAGAGCCCCCGCCTCCCGCACAGCGCCCGCCTCCCGCAGAGCCCCCGTCTCTCCCAGAGCCACCGTCTCCCGCAGACCCCCCGCCTCCACCCCGGCCTCCGCGCCCCGCTCCCGCAGGGACCCCCGCTCCCGCAGGGCCCCCCGCTCCCGTCGCGCCCACGTCTCCGTCAGGTCCGCGTCGAGGCGGGTGCGGCGGGCGGGGTCGGACAGCCACTGCCGCAGCGCCTCGACCGTGCGTCCGCCGGTGACATCGGCGACGTCCGCCAGGACGGCTCGGGCGACGGCGGCCGCGTCCCCCGCCTCCGCCGGCGCCCCGTGCTCGGTGGCCAACTCGAAGCACCGTTGGAAGTAGAGATCTTGCGGATTGCCCGCCACGATCCCCAGCGCCCGCCGGGTCTTCTTCAGCAGCGTGAACCACTCTGCCGTCGCGTCGAGGACCGGCCCCGACTCCGCGATCAGACGGCCGAGCCGGGCCGCCTCCGGGGCGTCGAGGAAGTCCGCGGCCAGCTCGGGGCGGAGCGCCGGCCGGACGATCAGCGGCAGCACGATCAGCTTGACCGTCCGGGTCAGCGGCGCTCCACCGGGACCGCTCAGCGACGCCGGTCCGGGCCCGAGGCCGCGCCAGGCGCTGTCGATCACCATGGCCCGCGGGCGGCGCCCGTCGGTCGGCGGCTGGCTGGGGGACGGCATGGGCCGAGATTACGTCGTGGCCGAAGGGCCGGGCGAACCTGGGATCGGTAGGCGCTGCGCCGCTTCTACGGTTCACCGTGTCAGGCCCGCCCGGCGCGCAGGAGGCGCGCGGGACCGAGGAAGGAAGGCATCTCATGGGAATCTTCGGGAAGCGCAGGAGCCGCGAGGAGCGGGCCGCCGAGCTGGCCGAGAAGGTGGTGAGCGGCAAGGGCTTCTACGGCCGCACCACCCGCGCCTTCCTCGGCAACGAGGACTTCGCCCGGGTCCAGCAGTCCATGGCCGCGTACAACTCCGGTGTCACCGCTCAGCAGTTGCTCGCGGCGGGGGCCCCGACCCTGACGGTCACGGTGGTCTCCCTCGCCGACACCGGCAAGCTCGTCAACTTCGACCCGGTCGTCGACCTGGTCCTGCGGCCCGCCGGTGCGGGCGCCGAACCGATCGCGCTCCAGACGATCGTCTCCAAGCTGCGCATCCCGCGCCCCGGTGACCAGGTCCTGCTGGTCGCCGACCCCGCCAGGCCCGGCGCCTACCTCTACGCGGGTGACGGCACCACCGCGTGACCCGTTGCCCCGGCGCCCCGGACCCCGCCCGGCGCCGCCCCGCCCGTCCCGTCCCGCGCCGGCCGGCCCCCGTCCCACCGCGCCCCGCGACGCCCGGCTCCCGCCCGCCCGGTCAGGACCGCCCCGCTCCGTGACGGTCCTGCTCCTCCGGGGACGAACCGGCCCCGCCCAACAACCGGGCCCGTTTGCCTCCGCGCATGGCGGGGGCGCCGGAGGGTCGGGCACAGTCTGTGCATGACCGGTTACGAAGACGGAGTTCCCGGCTACCTGACCTTCCGGGTGATCCCGCAGGAAGGTCCAGTCGCCGCGTTCGCGGAGCAGGAGGCCTGGCAGGCACGGGAGTTGTACCCGGACCTGAACGGGCTCGCACTGGCCGAGTTCTTCTACGCGAAGGAACTCGACTCCGGGGGTTGGGCGTTGTCGAAGCACCTCTCGGACGCGCCGCAGGGCGCCCGGGACTCGCTGGGCCACCACTTCCGGATGCGCGCCGCGCGCGCGAGGGACGAGGGGGACGAACGGGCGCACGCGGAGTGGACGGCCGCGGCGCTCCGGATGGACCGCGAGGTCATCGACGAGGTCCGGGTCCGCGGCGAGCGGTTCCGGATCGTGCGCGCCTCACGGTTCCTGCGGACCGGCCCCGACGGACCCGAACCGCCCCGCCCCTCCGACCCCGACCCGGCCGAGGCGGGCGAGGCGCACACGCTGCCCTCCCGGATCGAGGGCCACGTCATCGACCCGCGCCTCGGCACCGGCCTCGCCGACGGCCTGCTCCGACTGGACCTGCTGCGCTTCCTCGGTGCCGTGCCCGGCGCCCCCGCCGGTCTGCGCGAGGACGCGCTGGACGCGGCCGAACGCTGCCCCGGCGGTGTCCTGCTGCCCGCGGTGTTCATGATCTCCGAGCGGGTGGACGGCCGTTGGCAGGCGTTCCACCCCGGCGCCTCCGACGACACCCCGCAGGGCGCCCGCGACGGGCTGACCACCTGGCTGCGGGTGATGGCGCCGTTCACGCTGGTGATGACGGACGAGGACCGGGCCGCGTACGCCCGCGCGGCCGACCTGCTCGACGAGCAGCGCTGCGACGACCTCGTCGTGGACGGCCGCTGGTTCAGGGTCAGCCGGGTCGAGCGCCTGGTGCGCCTCGGCCCGGACGGCCCCGAGGGCCCGCGCCCGCACGACTTCGACCCCGACCCGCCCGTCGCCGTCCAGAACGAGCGGTCCGCGGACGGCGGCCGGTGGCGCGCGGGGGACGACGGCGACGGAGACGACGAGGACGACGAGGACCTCCCGAACCCCGTGGTGGAGCAGCAGGTCAGGGAGTTGCAGGTGCTCTGGGAGCAGGAGTTGGCCCGCCGGGCCGCCGCCAGGGAGCGCCGGGCCGACCGGCGCAGGGGAGCCAGGGGCAGGACCGGCCCCGCGGAGGGCTGACGCCCGACAACCTCGGACACACCGGGCGACGCACCGGCGTATGGCGGCCGTCCTCAGCGTGAACGGCTAGCATCGCGGCCGACGTTGTCGAGTGGCCGGGACGGGGTGAGGGCATGGCGGAACCGGTGACGCCGAGGGTCGCGGTAGCCGTGGTGACCATGGGGAACCGGCCCGATGAGGTCGACGCCCTGCTGGAATCGGTGGCCAAACAGGATCTGGCCCCGACGCGCATCCTGATCGTCGGCAACGGCTGCCCGCTGCCGGACTTCGCGGAGCGCCTGTCGCTGCCCGGCGAGGTCACCCTGCTGGAGGTCGACGAGAACCTGGGCTGCCCCGGCGGCCGGAACGTCGCCCTCGAACGGATCAGGGACTTCGGTGACGTGGACGTCGTCGTCGAGCTGGACGACGACGGGCTCCTCGTCGACGCCGACGTGCTGCGCCGGGTCGCCGACCACTTCGCCGCCGACCCGCGCCTGGGCATCGTCGGGTTCCGCATCGCCGACGAGCACGGGGAGACCCAGCGGCGGCACGTGCCCCGGGTCGGCGCGGCCGATCCGCTGCGCGGCGGCTACGTCACCGGGTTCCTCGGCGGCGGCCACGGCCTGCGGACGACGATGCTGGACCAGGTCGGGGACTGGCCCGCCGCGTTCTTCTTCGCCCACGAGGAGACGGACCTCGCGTGGCGTGCCGCGGACGGCGGCTGGCGCATCCGGTACGCGCCCGAGCTGCTGCTCCAGCACCCGAAGACCTCGCCCGCGCGGCACGCCATCTACTACCGGGTGAACGCCCGCAACCGGGTCTGGCTGGTCAGGCGCCGTCTTCCGTGGCCGCTCGTCCCCGTCCACCTGGGCGTGTGGACGGCGCTCACCCTGCTGCGGATCAGGTCGCGGGCCGGGCTGCGCGCCTGGTTCGGCGGGTTCGTGGAGGGCTGGCGGGAACCGGCCGGTGAACGGCGCCCGATGCGCTGGCGCACGGTCTGGCGCCTCACCCGCCTGGGCCGCCCACCCGTCATCTGACCAGCCGCCCGGGGACGTCCGGCCCCTGGGCGCGTCCGTCCCCGCCCGGCAGCGACCCGGCCACCGCCCCTGCCGGTCTCCGTCGGCCCCTCACTTCGCGTCGGCGTAGCACTCCACCACCGCCGTGGTGAACGGGAACCGCACCGGAGTCGCCCCGAACGTCAGGCGTCCGGCCAGCTCGGACGCCTCCCGGATCGCCGCGACGACGGTCTCGGCCTCCTCCGCGGGACAGTGCACGATGACCTCGTCGTGCTGGAAGAAGACCAGCTCGGCCGCCATCCCCGCGCAGGTCCTGCGCAGCGCGGCGAGCAGCAGCAGGGCCCAGTCCGCCGCGCTGCCCTGGACGACGAAGTTGCGCGCGAAGCGCCCCCGCGCGCGGGAGTTGGTCGACGCGTAGCCCGGCACCCAGTCGCCGCCGCCGTCCCCGTCGGCCCCCACCTCACCCCCCGTCCCCGCCCCCGTCCCCTCCGGGAGCTGGGTCTCCTGCGGGAGTCCGGCCTCCTCGGCCGCGTCCGCACCGGCCGCCGGTGGGCAGGTGCGGCCCAGCCAGGTGCGCACCAGACGGCCCTCCTCACCGGCCCGCGCCGCGTCGTCGACGTAGGCGACCGCGCGGGGGAAGCGGCGGCGCAGCGCGGCGAGGTTCTTCAGGCCGTCCCCCGAGGTCTGCCCGTAGACCGCGCCCAGCACCGCGATCTTGGCCTGGTCGCGGTCACCGGCGAAGGCGCGCTCGGAGACGGACTGGTAGAGGTCGCTCTCCCGTCCCGCCACCTCCATCAGACCGGGGTCGCGGGAGATGGCCGCGAGGACCCGGGGCTCCATCTGGTCGGCGTCGGCGACGACGAGCCGCCAGCCCGGGTCGGCGACCACGGCCCGCCGGATGACCTTGGGGATCTGGAGCCCGCCCCCGCCGTTGGTGACCCAGCGCCCGGTGACCGTGCCGCCCGCCAGGAACTCCGGTCTGAACCGGCCGTCGCGCACCCAGTCCTGGAGCCAGGACCAGCCGTGGGCGACCCAGATCCGGTACAGCTTCTTGTACTCGACGAGCGGCCGCACCGCCGGATGGTCGAGCGACTCGATCTCCCAGCGCCGGGTGGACCGCACCTTGAGGCCCGCCTGCGCGAACGCCTTCACGACGTCGGCGGGCAGGTCGGGACGGACCCGGCGGCCGAAGGCGGCGGACACCTCGTCGGCCAGCTCGGCGAGGCGGCGCGGCTCGCCCCCGCCCGCGTACCGCTCGCCGAGCAGGTCGTGCAGCAGCCGCCGGTGCGTCTCGGCGCTCCACGGCAGCCCGGACCGGTTCATCTCGGCGGCGACCAGGGTGCCCGCCGACTCGGCGGCCGTCAGCAGCCGCATCCGGTCGGGGTGCGCAGTGGCGTCGTGCCGCCGCTGCTGCGCGGCGTGGACCTCGACGAGGTCGGCGAGCGGGAGGTGGACGGCCTCGGGTTCGAAGAGGGAGGACTGGGCGCCGGGCCGGGCCGCGCGCTGCGGCGGGTCGGCGGGGACCGGGCCGCCGCGCAGCCGGGCCA
>NZ_FMCI01000327.1 GCF_900091845.1 Streptomyces sp. SolWspMP-5a-2 | reverse complement strand
CCCCGCGCACACGCGGCGTCGGCCCGGCCCGTGCCGAACCGTGCGGCCTCTTGCCGACCCGTGCCGCCCCATGCGGCGCCGTGCCGAGCCGCGGTCTCCCGAGCGCGCGGCACGCCGGGGCACCGGCGGCGGCCCGCCGGAGATCGTGACTTAGGTATACCTAAGTTTTTCTCGCGACACAACATCTGGGATGCGCGCGCTCGCCGGGTTCTAGATGTAGTGTTGATGTTGCTGGTGGTTCGCCGGGCACAGCCGTGTCCGGCGTCGCAAGAGGGAACCCGGTGCAAGACCGGGACTGCCCCGCAGCGGTGAGCGGGAACGACCGCCGTCCTACGCACTGGGTCCGGACAACGGGCCCGGGAAGCGACGGCCAGTAGGGGTCTCGTACGACACGAGACGCGCCCGCGAGTCCGAAGACCTGCCACCGGTGCGCACGCCGGACAGCGGTGTGCGCGCTCCGGGGCCCCGAGGGAGGGCCAGGCAGCGGACGCACGGACGCGGGTGCGGCGACACGGTTCGCCACCCCCGCCCTCCGCCGTACCCGTCACGCCGCTCCTCCCCCGCCGGTCCCCGGACGACACGGGAACGAGCGAGAGGAGACGGCGGCCGATGAGCGGTCTCGTGTATTTCTCCAGCGTCTCGGAGAACACCAGGCGCTTCGTGGAGAGGCTGGGACTCCCGGCCACCCGCATCCCCCTGCACCCGCGGCGCGAGGGCATGCCGCTGGTGACCGAGCCGTACGTGCTGATCACACCGACCTACGGCGGCGGCGAACACGCCGGTGCGGTCCCCAGGCAGGTGATCCGCTTCCTGAACATCGAGGCCAACCGGACGCTGCTGCGCGGGGTCATCGCCTCCGGCAACACCAACTTCGGCGCCGACTACTGCCTGGCCGGGCGGGTGATCTCGGCGAAGTGCCGGGTCCCGGAGCTGTACCGATTCGAACTGCTGGGCACGGACCGCGACGTCCGCGCCGTGAGGGAAGGGCTGCGGGAATGGTGGACACGACACTCGTCAACCGGGCGGACGACGGAGCGGAGGGCGGCGGCATGACCCCCCTGACCACGGCGGTCACGGTCCCCGCGGCCCCGCGCGAGTCGGTCGGCACGCGCCGGGACTACCACGCGCTGAACGCCATGCTGAACATGTACGACTGCGACGGGCGCATCCAGTTCGGCAAGGACCGCGAGGCCGTACGCCAGTACTTCCTCCAGCACGTCAACCCGAACACGGTGGAGTTCGGATCGCTGCGGGAGAAGATCGACCACCTGATCGGCAACGACTACTACGAGGAGGCGCCGATCCGGCGCTACGACTGGGAGTTCCTCGAGGGCCTCTACGCACGGGCGTACGCCCACCGGCACCGCTTCCGCACCTTCCTCGGCGCGTTCAAGTACTACACCTCGTACACGCTGAAGACCTTCGACGGCTCCCGCTACCTGGAGCGCTACGAGGACCGGGTCGTCGCCACCGCCCTCTTCCTGGGCGCGGGCGACGAGCGGCTCGCCACCCGGCTGGTCGACGAGATGATGACCGGCCGCTTCCAGCCCGCCACCCCCACCTTCCTCAACGCGGGCAAGGCGCAGCGCGGTGAGCTGGTCTCCTGCTTCCTCCTGCGGGTCGAGGACAACCTGGAGTCCATCGGACGCGGCGTCAACTCCGCGCTCCAGCTCTCCAAGCGCGGCGGCGGAGTGGCGCTGCTGCTGACGAACCTGCGCGAGCAGGGCGCCCCGATCAAGCGGATCGAGAACCAGTCGTCCGGGGTCGTGCCGGTGATGAAGCTGCTGGAGGACTCCTTCTCCTACGCCAACCAGCTCGGCGCGCGGCAGGGCGCGGGCGCGGTCTACCTGCACGCGCACCACCCGGACATCATGCGGTTCCTGGACACCAAGCGGGAGAACGCGGACGAGAAGATCCGCATCAAGACCCTCTCGCTCGGCGTCGTCGTCCCGGACATCACCTTCGAACTCGCCAAGCGCAACGAGGACATGCACCTCTTCTCGCCCTACGACGTGGAGCGCGTCCACGGCAGGCCGCTGGCCGACCTGTCGGTGAGCGAGCACTACGACGAGATGGTCGCCGACCCGCGCATCCGCACGACCACGCTCCCGGCCCGCGAGTTCTTCAAGACCATCGCGGAGCTGCAGTTCGAGTCCGGTTACCCGTACCTCCTCTTCGAGGACACGGTGAACCGGGCCAACCCGATCCCGGGCCGGATCAACATGTCCAACCTGTGCTCGGAGATCCTTCAGGTCAACACGCCCAGCACGTACGACAGTTCGCTCGGCTACGAGACCGTCGGCCGGGACGTCTCCTGCAACCTGGGCTCGCTCAACATCGCCGCGGCCATGGCCTCGCCCGACCTCGGCGCCACCGTCGAGACGGCGGTGCGGGGACTGACCTCGGTCTCCGACCAGTCGCACATCGACGCCGTACCGTCGGTGGCGCACGGCAACGACCTCTCCCACGCCATCGGCCTGGGCCAGATGAACCTGCACGGCTACCTCGCCTCGCAGCGCGTGCACTACGGCAGCGAGGAGGGCGTCGACTTCACCGACATGTACTTCTACGCGGTCGCCTTCCACGCCCTGCGCGCGTCGAACCGGATCGCGATCGAACGCGGCACCGCCTTCGACGGGTTCGCGGAGAGCGCCTACGCCGACGGCTCCTACTTCGACAAGTACACCGAGCGGACCTGGGAGCCGGCCACCGAACGGGTGCGGGAGCTGTTCACCCGGGCGGGGATCGCCCTGCCGACCCGGGCCGACTGGCGTGCGCTGAAGGAGTCCGTGCGGGTCCACGGCATCTACAACCAGTACCTCCAGGCGGTCCCGCCGACCGGCTCCATCAGCTACATCAACGACTCGACCGCCTCCATCCACCCGATCGCCGCCAAGGTCGAGATCCGCAAGGAGGGCAAGCTCGGCCGCGTCTACTACCCGGCGCCGCACATGGACGACGACAACCTGGAGTACTTCCAGGACGCGTACGAGATCGGCTACGAGAAGATCCTCGACACCTACGCGGCGGCCACCCAGCACGTCGACCAGGGGCTGAGCTGCACGCTCTTCTTCCGGGACACGGCGACCACCCGCGACCTGAACAAGGCGCAGATCCATGCCTGGCGCAAGGGCATCAAGACCCTCTACTACATCCGGCTGCGCCAGGAGGCCCTGGAAGGCACCGAGATCGAGAACTGCCTGTCCTGCGCCCTGTGACCCCGCCCGCCACCGACGCACCGGAAGCACGCACCATGACGACGACGCCCGCCCCGCTGACCGACCTGTCGGTCACCCCGCCCTCCTACCGCCACGACCCGGCCGCCCGGCTGCGCCCGGTCAACTGGAACCGGGTCACCGACGAGAAGGACCTGGAGGTGTGGAACCGGCTCACCGCCAACTTCTGGCTGCCCGAGAAGGTCCCGCTCTCCAACGACGTCAACGCCTGGCGGCAGCGCCTCACCGCCGAGGAACGCACCCTCACCATGCGGGTGTTCACCGGTCTGACCATGCTCGACACCGTGCAGGCCACGGTCGGCGAGATCGTCCAGATCCAGGACGCCCGCACCGAGCACGAGGAGGCGGTGTACACCAACATCGCCTTCATGCAGGCCGTGCACGCCCGCAGCTACTCCTGCGTCTTCTCCACCCTCGCCGCCACCCCGGAGATCGACGACGCCTACCGCTGGGCGGTCGGCAACGACGTGCTCCAGCAGCGCTGCAAGACGGTCCTCGCGCAGTACTACGGCGACCACCCGCTCAAGCGGAAGGTGGCCTCCACGCTGCTGTCGTCGCTGCTGCTGTACGCGGGCTTCTACCTGCCGCTGCACTTCTCCACCCACGCCCTGCTCACCAACACGGCGGACATGATCCGCCTGATCCTGCGCGACAAGGCGGTGCACGGCTACTACTCCGGCTACAAGTACCAGCGCGGTCTGGAACGTCTCGGCGCCGCGGAGCGGGCGGAGATGCGGACGTTCACCCACGACCTGCTGGACGAGCTGTACCGGTTGGAGCTGCGGTACTCGGGCGAACTGTACGAGCCGCTCGGGCTGATGGACGACGTGGCCGTCTTCGTCCGCTACAACGCCGACAAGGCGCTGATGAACCTCGGGTACCCGGCCCGTTTCAGCGCGGCCGAGACCGAGGTCAACCCGGAGATCCTCGCGGCGCTGTCCCCCGGCGCGGACGAGAACCACGACTTCTTCTCCGGGTCCGGCTCGTCCTACGTCATGGGCAAGGCGGAGGACACCGCCGACGACGACTGGGACTTCTGAGCCGCCGTCCACCCGTCGCGACTGCCGTACGGGCAGCGCCCGTCGACCGTCCGCGCCCGTCCGCCGCGCCGCCTCGCAGGCCGTTCCTACGAGGCGGCCGGCACCGCCTCCTACGAGGCGGCCGGCACCGCCCGCTGCTCCTGCCCCGCGTAGGAGGCCAGCGGGCGGATCAGGGAGTTGTGGGCGAGCTGCTCGGTGATGTGGGCGGTCCAGCCGGTGACGCGGCTCATCACGAAGATCGGGGTGAAGGCCGGGATGTCGAAGCCCATCAGGTGGTAGGCGAGTCCGGCCGGGTAGTCCAGGTTGGGGTGGATGCCCTTGCGGGAGATCATCGCGTGCCGCAGCGCCGCGTGCAGGGTGGCGAGCCGGGTCACCTCGGGGTCGGCGGCGCGCGCCACCAGCCGGTCGAGGGCGTCCTGCATGATCGGGACGCGGGAGTCGCCCTCCTTGTAGACGCGGTGGCCGAAGCCCATGATCTTCCGCTTGGCCGCCAGCGCCTCGTCCAGCCACTCCCCGGCGCGATCCGGGTCGCCGATCTCCAGGAGCATGTGCATCACGGCCTCGTTGGCGCCGCCGTGCAGCGGACCCTTGAGCGCGCCGATCGCGGCGGTCACCGCGCTGTGCAGGTCGGAGAGGGTGGAGGTGACCACGCGCGCGGTGAACGTCGAGGCGTTGAAGCTGTGTTCGGCGTACAGGATCAGGGAGATCTCGAAGCAGCGCACCACGTCCGGTCCCGGGACGGAGCCGAAGCACATGTGGAAGACGTTCTCGGCGTACCCGAGCGAGGGGTCGGGCGGGATCGGGTCGAGGCCGCGGCGGCGGCGCTGGTCGGCGGCCACGACGGTGGGCAGCCTGGCCAGCAGGGTGAGGGACTTGGCGCGGTTGGCGGCGGGGCTGCCGTCGTCCTCGGTGGGGTCCTCGGCGCCGAAGAAGCTGACCGCGGTGCGGAGCACGTCCATGGGGTGGCAGGTCTCGGGCAGCCGGGCCAGCAGTTCCAGCGTGGTCCGGTCCAGGGGGCGCAGGGCGCGTTCCCTCGCCCGGAAGTCGGACAGCTGGGCCGCGTCGGGGAGTTCGCCGTACCAGAGCAGGTGTGCGACCTCCTCGAAGGAGCGCTGGGCGGCCAGGTCCTGGACCGGATAGCCGCGGTAGGTGAGGGAGTTGGTCTCCTGGATGACGGTGGAGATCTCGGTGGTGTCGACGACGACACCGGCGAGGCCGCGGTGGATACCGGGTGCGGTGGTCATGGGGTGCCTGCCTTCGCGGGTCAGGTGCCGGGGTCAGTCCCCGGGCGGGAGGGTGAAGTCGAAGACGGCCGAGTCGAAGGCCGCGTACTCCTCGTAGCCGAGGAGTTCGTACAGCCGGGAGCGGGTCTGCATGCGGGGCAGCAGGGACTTCTGGGTGCCCTCGGCGGCGAGGGTGCGCAGCCCGTCCTCGACGGCGCCCATGGCGATCCGCAGCAGCGTCACCGGGTAGAGCGCGATGTTGTAGCCGAGGTTCTCCAGAGTGGCCGTGTCGAGGAGGGGGGTCTTGCCGAACTCGGTGAGGTTCGCGAGCAGCGGCACGTCCACCGCCGCGCGGAACGCCTCGTACTCGGAGACGTCGGCGAGGGCCTCGGGGAAGATCGCGTCGGCGCCCGCGTCGACGTACGCCCTGGCCCGGTCGATCGCGGCGGGCAGGCCCTCGACGGAGCGGGCGTCCGTGCGGGCCATGAGCAGGAAGTCCGGGTCGCGCCGGGCGTCGACGGCGGCCCGCACCCGGCGGACCATCTCGGCGCGGGGCGCGACGGTCTTGCCGTCCAGGTGGCCGCAGCGCTTGGGGTTGACCTGGTCCTCCAGGTGCAGCCCGGCCAGGCCGGCGTCCTCCATCAGCTGGACCGTGCGGGCCGCGTTCATCGGCTCGCCGAAGCCGGTGTCGGCGTCGACGAGCACCGGCAGGTCGGTGACACGGGCCGTCTGCTGGGCGCGGGCGGCGATCTCGGCGGAGGTGGTGAGGCCGATGTCGGGCAGCCCGAGGTCGGCGGCGAGCACCGCGCCCGAGAGGTAGACGGCGTCGAAGCCGGTCTCCTGGATGAGGCGGGCGGTGAGCGGGTTGAGCGCGCCGGGCATGCGCAGCAGGCGGCCGGAGGCCAGGCCCGCGCGCAGGGCACGGCGGCGCTCGGCGGGCGTGGTCCGGGTGTGGAGCACCATCAGAACAGTCCCTGGGGCAGGCCCGCGTCGTACCGGGCGACGGTCTCGGTGTCGACCGCGGGGAAGAGGCCGTCCAGGTCCCCGGTCGGCAGTTCGGCGAGGTGGGCGGCGGTCTCCAGGAACGCGTCCTGCGCCGCCGCGGTGACGGTGCCCTCAGCGAGGGAGCGGAACTTGCCGACGTACCCGGACCGGTCGAAGGGGCGGGCTCCGGCCGGGTGGGCGTCGGCGACGGCGAGGCGGTCCTCGATCACCGTCCCGTCGTCGAGGGTGATCACCGCGTGCCCGCCGAAGGCGCGGCGGTCCGGGTCGGGGTCGTGGTAGCGGCGGGTCCACTCCGGGTCCTCCACCGTGGTGATCTTCCGCCACAGCTCGACGGTCTCCGGGCGGCGGGCGCGCTCGGGGGCGTAGGAGCGCTCGTGGTGCCAGGTCCCGTCCTCCAGCGCGACGGCGAAGATGTAGGGCACCGAGTGGTCGAGGGTCTCGCGGCTCGCGGCCGGGTCGTACTTCTGCGGGTCGTTGGCGCCGGAGCCGATGACGTGGTGGGTGTGGTGGCTGGTGCGCAGCACCACCGAGCGCACCCGCGCGAGCGGCCCCGCCTTCTCCCGCAGCCGCCTGGCCAGGTCGATGACGGCCTGGGCCTGGTACTCGGCGGAGTGCTCCTTGGTGTAGGTGTCGAGGATGGCGCGGCGCGGTTCGCCCGGCCCCGGCAGCAGGACCCGGTAGTCGGACCCGGGGCCGTCGAGCATCCAGGCCAGGAAGCCGTCCTCGCCCTCGTAGACCGGCGAGGGGGAGGTCTCGCCGCGCATCGCCCGGTCGACGGCCTCGATCGCCGCCTTCCCGGCGAAGGCGGGGGCGAACGCCTTCCAGCTGGAGATCTCGCCCTTGCGGGACTGCCGGGTGGCGGTCGTGGTGTGCACGGCCTGCTGGATCGCCTGGTACACCGTCTCCGTCGGCAGCCGCAGCAGCGCGCCCAGGCCGCCCGCGGTGGCCGCCCCGAGGTGCGCGACGTGGTCGATGCGGTGCTCGTGCAGGCAGATGCCCTTGACCAGCGCGACGTGGATCTCGTAGGCGGCGATGATCCCGCGCAGCAGGTCGGCGCCGGTGCGGCCGGTGTGCTGGGCGACGGCGAGCAGGGGCGGGATGTTGTCGCCGGGGTGGGAGTAGTCGGCGGCCAGGTAGGTGTCGTGGAAATCCAGCTCGCGGACGGCGGTGCCGTTGGCCCAGGCGGCCCACTCCGGCGGGACGCGGGTGGCGGTGCCGAAGACGCGGGCGCCCGGCGCGGTGGTGCGGTGGGCGGTGGCCTGGGCGCGGGCGACGGCGACCGGGCGGCGCAGCAGGGACGCGACGGCGACCGAGGCGTTGTCGATCACCCGGTTGACGGCCATGGCGGCGCTGTCGGTGTCCAGTTCGCCGGTGCCGGTGGCGACGGCGGCGAGCTTCCAGGCGAGCTGGTCCTCGCGGGGCAGCCGGTCGGCGCTCGGGTGGACACGAACGTGGTGCTCGATCACGGGACTCCTCACGGGTACGGGCGGTCCTCGTCGGCGTCTCACGGTGCCGACGTGATCGACAGTGCCCGCCGGGAGGCCGTCCGGCCACCTCGCGAGGGTGTGGAATCCCGCCATCCGGGAGCTGCGAATCTGCGGAATCTGCGAAGAACGCGGATGCTATCTTCGCAACCGGGCCCTGCCGGAATGTCCCCCATCCCGGACTCCGGGCTCCCAAGCTCCCCGAGTCCCCCGCGTGCCCGAGCCCCCGAGTCCCCAAGTCCCCGGCCGTACGAGTCCCCGGCTCGACGGCTCCCCGCCTCGCGCCTCCCACCTCCCATCCCTCCTCCCGCTTCCCGCTTCCCGCTTCCCGCTTCCCGCTTCCCGGACTGTGACAAGGATGTGCGCCGTGCCACGAGGAGCAGCCGACCGCAAGGTCTACGCCCACGCCAGGCTGCGGCGGCTGCGCCGCGAGCACGGCATGAACCAGGTGGAGATGGCCCGCGCGCTCTCCATCTCCACCAGCTACGCCAACCAGATCGAGCAGAGCCAGCGTCCGCTGACCGCAGCGGTCCTGCTGCGGATCGCCGAGGTCTTCGGGGTCGACGCCGAGTTCTTCTCCGACGCCGACGAGGACCGGCTCGCCGCCGATCTGCGGGCCGCCGTCGCGGACGAGGCGTGCGGCACGGCACCGCTCGCCCCCGAGGAGATCGCCGAGGCCGCCCGCGCCCACCCGGACGTGGCGCGGGCGCTGGTCGCCCTGCACCGCCGCTACCGCGACACCGTCGAGCGGGCCGCCGCCCTCGGCTCCCCCGGGACCACCGGCGGGCTGCTGCCTCCCGCCGAGCCGCACGACGAGGTGCGGGACTTCTTCTACGCCCACCACAACCACTTCGAACCGCTCGACGCCGAGGCCGAGCGGACCGCCGGGGCGCTCGACCTGCGTCCCGGCAAGGCCGCCGACCCGCTCACCGCGCGGCTCGCCGAACGGCACGGCGTGCGCGTCGTCCAGGCAGCCCCCGGGAAGCCGGGCGACGCGCGGCGCTTCGCGCCCGACACCGGGCTGCTGTTCCTCTCCCCCTGGCTCAGCGACGGCCAGCGCGCCTTCCAACTCGCCACCCAGCTCGCCCTGCTGGAGCACGGTGCGCTCCTGGGCCGGCTCGCGGACAGCGCCACCGAGCTGACCTCGCCCGAGTCCGCGGCGCTGGCCCGCATCGGGCTGGCGAACTACTTCGCGGGCGCCCTGCTCATGCCGTACGGCGCCTTCCACGCGGTGGCCGAAGAGGTGCGCTACGACATCGAGTTGCTGTCGGCCCGGTTCGGTGTCGGCTTCGAGACGGTGAGCACCTTGCAGCGCACCGGACGGCGGGGCGTGCCGTTCTCCTTCCTGCGCGTCGACCGGGCGGGCAACATCTCCAAGCGCCAGTCCGCCACCGACTTCCACTTCTCCCGGCTCGGCGGCACCTGCCCGCTGTGGACGGTGTACGAGGCATTCTCCGCGCCCGGCCGGATACTGACCCAGGTCGCCGAGATGCCGGACGGCAAGCGGTACTTCTGGGTCGCCCGCACCATCACCCGCGGCGGCTTCGGCCACCACGCGCCGCGCGCCGAGTTCGCCGTCGCCCTCGGCTGCGAGCTGCGCCACGCCCACCGGCTCGTCTACGCCGGGGGCATCGCCCTGGAGGACCCCAGGGCCGCCACGCCGATCGGGCTCGGCTGCCGCATCTGCGAACGCCGGGACTGCGCCCAGCGGGCCCGGCCACCGGCGGGCGGCCGCCTCGCCGTCGACCCCGACCGGCGCGCCTACGTGCCCTACCCGGTGGAGGGCACGCGGGAGTGACGGCGGGGCGGCGGGCGGGGGCGGGCCAGCGGAGGCGCCGGACGTGGGGTCGGCGCGCGGGGCGCCGCGTCGGCTCACGCCAGGGCTCTCGGCTTCACGCTGCGGACCATGGCCGTGGGAAGCTGTGCAGGGGAAACACCCCGGGGGTCCCGACTCGTGGCCGACGGCCGATTGCGGTTGTGGGTCGACTCCGCGGGCGGTCGCCCCTCCCCGGGTCCGCGGGTGGTCCTCCCTTCCCCGAACCCCCGGCCCCCCGCACCGCATCCGCCCCCTCCCCGCCGCTACCCGCCGAACTCCCGGCGCAGGGCCGGGAGAAGCGTCGTCCGGCACCAGTCGAGGTAGCGCTCCTGGGTGTCGCCGCCGATCTGGACCAGAGCGATCTCGGTGAACCCCGCCTCGGCGTACGGGCGTACGGCGTCGACGAAGGCGCCGGGGTCGTCGCCGCACGGGACGGCGTCGGCGACGTCGTCCTCGGTGACGAACCGGGTCGCCGACGCGAACGCGTCGGGGTGCGGGAGTTCGGAGTTGACCTTCCAGCCGAGCCCGAACCAGCGGAACTGCTCGTGCGCGCGCCGGATCGCGGTCCCACGGTCCGGGTCGTAGCTGACCGGGAGCTGCCCCACCCGGGGTTTGCCGGTGCCGCCGTACCGGTCGAACGCGTCGAGCAGGGACCGCTTCGGTTCGGTCGCGATGACCAGGTCGCCGAGGCGCCCGGCGAGTGCGCAGGACCGGTCCCCCGAGACGGCGATGCCGATCGGCGGGGGCTGTTCGGGGAGGTCCCACAGCCGGGCCGAGTCCACGTCGAAGTGGGCGCCGCGGTGGGTCACCTGGCCGCCGTCGAAGAGGGCCCGGATGATCTCGACCGCCTCCGCGAGCATGGCGTGCCGCACGTCCACGGAGGGCCAACCGGTGCCCACCACGTGCTCGTTGAGGTTCTCGCCCGACCCGAGTCCGAGCCGGAACCTGCCCTCGGACAGGAGTTGCACGGTGGCCGCCTTCTGCGCGACCACCGCCGGGTGGTAGCGGACCGTCGGGCAGGTCACGTAGGTCATCAGGGGAATGCGCGAGGTGGCGTGGGCGGCGGCCCCCAGGACGCTCCAGACGTACGGGGCGTGCCCCTGGGAGCGCAGCCAGGGCGAGGAGTGGTCCGAGGCGACCGAGAAGTCGAACCCGGCCTCCTCGGCACGGACCACATGGTCCACCAGGTCCCTCGGCCCGGCCTGCTCCGTCATCATCGTGTATCCGATTTGCACCATAGGTCCGCGAGTGCCCTGGCGGAGGGGGCGAAAACACGCGGGCGGCTCCGACGGACGGGCCCTCCGGGAGCGGGGTCACCCGGTGGCCCGGGAGTCGCACGGCGCCGCTCGCGGACGCGGGCGCGGCCGCGGAGGGCACGGGGTGCCAGGGGCGGATCCGCGCGGCGCCTCCGGTCGGACGTCCGATGATCCTGCTCCTCGCACTGTGGTCATTCGGCCAATCGACAGGACTTCGAATTCGATCAAGGGCGCTTGTTGTTTACCTTTCCATTGCCTCGGATTCGCACATTCCGAGGCGATCTTCGGCGTAATTCGAGGCTCGTCTTCGAGTTGCCGCGGTCACGCCGCAGGCGAAACGCCGGATTCGGAGATTCCCTTTTCTGCCGGTGAACTCACCCTCGTGCCCGCAAGTCCATTGATCACTCCCCCGTGAGACCGTCGTCACACCTGGTGACAAATCCCTGCCAGTCGCTCATATCGCCCATATGGGGATGACCGAAAGGGCGGTGCACTCGATTACCACCACAACGCTTGACTGGTAACTTACATTCCCAGGTACCGTTCGACGACGATCGGGAGAAATGAAATGCCATTAGGTATTCTTGATGTCTCCGGGTACGTGCCGCGGCAGGTGGTGGGGAACTCGGACATCTCCTCCAGAGCCGGAGTGGACAAGGGGTGGATAGAGAGCCGGACCGGAATTCTGGAGCGCCGTTACGCGCCCGACAGGGTGGCCACCTCCGACCTGGCCGTGCAGGCCGCCGAACCGCTGGTCCGCGACAAGTCGGTCCGGCAGCGCATGGGCGCGGTCATCGTGGCCACCGCGACCCCCGACCAGCCGCAGCCCGCGACGGCCAGCTTCGTGCAGGCGGGCCTCCAACTGCCCCCGCTGCCGGCCTTCGACGTCAACGCCGTCTGCTCCGGCTTCCTCTACGCCATCGCCGCCGCCGAGGGAGTCCTGGCCGCTCAGCCCTCCGCGGCCTACGCGCTGGTGATCGGCGCGGACAAGTTCTCCTCGATCATGGACCCGAACGACCCGCGCACCGTCAGCCTCTTCGGCGACGGGGCGGGGGCGGCCCTGCTGGGGCAGGTCCCGGAGGGGTACGGCATCCGGGGGAAGGCGCTCGTCGCGGACGGCGCCACCGCGGACTTCGTCCGGGTGGAGGGCGGCGGAACCCGCGCCCCGCTGGACCCCGAGGCAATTTCGGCGGGGGACCAGCTCTTCCGGATGGACGGCCGCGCGGTGAAAGAGTGGGCGTTGCAGTTCGTCCCCAAGGTCGTCGACGAGGCGCTGCTGCAGGCGGGCGAGTCGATCGACGACATGGACCGGGTGATATTCCACCAGGGGAATGCGAACCTGGTGCAGTCACTGGCCGCCAAGATAGGAATTCCGCCGGAGAAGGTGGCACTCACCGCTCCTTTCTGGGGAAACACTGCTGCCGCCTCCATTCCTCTCACCCTCTCGCACGAGAACGAGCTGCGGGGAATTCGCAGGGGCGAGAAGATCCTGCTGGCGTCGGTGGGCGGCGGCATGACGGCGGCGGCCGTCGTCTTGACCTGGTTCTGACCCGACACGCGAAACACACGTTTTCTGCACATCATCTCTCTGCGGAGGAAGGTAGATCATGCTGCCTGTCGTCAGCCGCGCCTCGGGCGTCTACGTCTACGACGAGGAAGGGCGCGCGTATCTGGACGGATGCTCCGGCGCGATCAACGTCAACCTCGGGCACGGGGTGCCTGAGATAACCCAGCGGATGCACGAGCAGATCGATCAGGTGAACTTCGTCTACCGGACCCAGTTCAGGTCACGGCCGCTGATGGAGCTCGCCGAGCGGCTGGCCGATCTGGCCCCGGGCGGCCTGAACCACGTGGAGTTCGCCAACTCGGGTTCCGAGGGGATCGAGATGGCGCTCCGGCTCGTCACGCTCCTGCACTCGCGCAGGCACAACCCGCACAAGTGCGTGGTGCTCACCGAGGAGCCGAGCTACCACGGCATGACGGCCGGGGCCCTGGGCGCCTCGGGCCACCCGCTGCGCCGGTCCGGCCTCCAGTCCCTGCTGGGCAACCAGGTGACGGTGGCGAGGGTCAGGCCGACGCACGGCGCGCTGCGGGCCGGGGTGGAGGAGTGGCAGGAGGCGATCGACCGGGTCGGCGCCAACAGGCTGGCCGCGGTGATCGTCGAGCCGGTCGGCGGAGCCGCGAGCGGCGCGGTCCCCTGCGACCGGGAGGTGCTGCGCTTCCTGCGCTCCGCGGCGGACGAGCAGCGCTTCGTGCTGGTGGCCGACGAGGTCATGTCGGGCATGGGGCGGACCGGCCGCTGGTTCGGCTGCGACCACGCCGACATCGCCCCGGACGTGATGGTGCTGGGCAAGGGCATCTCCGCGGGGTACGCGGCGATGTCCGCGGTCCTGGTCTCCGACGAGATCGCCGACGCGCTCGGCCGGAACATCGGTTCGCTGGTCTTCGGGCACACCATGGCGGGCGCGCCGCTCGCCGCGGCCGCCTCACTGGCCGTCACCGAGTACCTGGTGCAGCACGATCTGGCGGAGCGGGCCGCGACGGCCGGGAAGCATCTGTCCGGACTGCTGGAGACCGTGTGCCGACGGCACCGGCTCGTCAAGGACGTGCGGGGGCTGGGGCTCCAGCAGGCGCTGGGGCTGCACGGCGATCCCGAACGGTTCCCCGGGATCAGCCTGGACCTCACCGAGGCGGCCCGCGCCGAGGGGCTGCTGCTCTATCCCGCGGGCTGCACGCCGATCACCGAATCGGTGCTGGTCGCTCCGCCGCTGACCAGCACGGACGAGGAGCTGACGGAACTCGTCCGGCGCCTCGACCGCGCGCTGACGCTCCTCGCGCAGCCGGTGCCCGAGCCCGTCGCGCGGTGAACCGCCGACGCTCTCGGCCCTCGTCCCCCGTACTCCGTACCGCGTTCGCGAGGCCGCGGATCGCCGCGCCTCGCCACCGACCGACAAGGACGTTCTGATGATCCATCACTTCGCCGATCGTGCCCTGCGCGACGCCTACCGGGAGCGGGCCTCGGCCTCCGTGGCCAAGCGCGCCGAGGAGTGCGCCGCCGACGGCCGTCTCGACCGCGAGTCCTGGCAGGAGATGAGCGACGCCGGGCTGTGGAAGTTACCGGTTCCCGTCCGGTGGGGCGGCAGCGGGGGCACCTGGTGGGACTTCGCCGCCGCCTTCGAGGGCATCGCCGCCGGCGGCCGCGACCTCGGCTTCAGCCTGTCCCTGGTGGCGCAGGCCGGTCTCATCCGGTCGATCCTGGTCTACGGGACCGAGGAGCAGAAGGAGTTCTGGCTCCCGCCGCTGACGAGCGGCGCCGTCGGGGCGACCGCCCTGACCGAGACCACCGGCGGGTCCGACGTCACCCGGATACGGACGGCGGCCCACCCGCACCAGGACGGATATCTGCTCGACGGCCACAAGGACCACATCACCAACGGGCCCGCCGCGGACATCGCCCTGATCCTCGGCCGGGTGCCGGAGCACGGCGACCGCGACATCACCCTCTTCCTGGTCGACCTGCACGCCGACGGCGTCTCCACCGGCCCGGTGGAGAACATGATGGGCAACCGCACCAGCCCCACCGGCCCCATCGCGCTCGACCAGGTCCGCGTGGACGCCCACAACATCGTCGGGGGCATCGGCGGCGGCATCGACGCCGTCTACAACACCATCTCCCTCGACCGGCTGCTGTACGGGATCCTCGCGGCCTCCTACCTCGACCCGCTGCTCACCGAGATCCTCGACTACAGCCGGTCCAGGACGGCGTTCAACGTCCCCATCGCCGACCACCAGTACGTCCAGGGGCGGATCACCGACGCGAAGTTCGCCGTCGAGGCCACCCGCTGGGTCTCCTACGGGGCGCTGGACGCCCTGCTCCAGGACTCTCCGCAGACGTCGCTGATGTGCTCGGTGGCCAAGTACCACGCCGGGGAGACCCTGAAGCTCGGCACGGAGACCGCGCTGCGCGTGCTGGGACACCGGGGCTACATGGAGGGCCCCTACGCCCAGGCGCTCAAGGACGCGCTGGGAACGGTGATCGCCGGAGGCACCGCCGAGATGCAGCGCAAGAACGTCTTCAACCAGATGCGCCGCCTCGCCCCCGCCCGCTGACCCCACCCTCCCCGGAGTGATCATGACGTCCGAGAAGTCCGCCCCTGCCGCCGCCCTGGACGCGCTCGTCGGCCGGTCGGCGACGCTGACCCACACCGTGTCCCCCACCGACTCCGCCCGCAACTGGGGCAACGACATCGATGTCCTCGCCACACCCGTGCTGCTGTGGCTCAGCGAGATCGCCGCGATGAAGGTCATCGGCGAGGCGGTGACCCACCCGTCCATGACGGTCGGGCTCCGTCACGACTCCCAGCACCTGGCGCCCACCCCCACCGGTGACACGGTCGTCCTCACCGCCGAGCTGACCGAGGTCGCGGGCCGCAGGCTCGTCTTCGAGGTGACCGGCCGGGACTCCGAGACCACCGTCCTGCGCGGGCGCCACGAACGGGCGGTCATCGACCAGCCCGCCTTCCTGGAGCGGCTCGCCCGCCACAGCGGCGGCTGACCCGGCCCCCTGACCGCATGTCCCGACGCACGAAGGAGAACCAGTGCCCCGCCAGCTCGTGATCGGCAACGCCACGACCGAGTACACCTACCAGAGTTCGGTCGACACCTTCTCCCCCAAGATCCTCAACAAGCGCCACGCCGAGTCCACCCGGACCGCCTGGCTGCTCCGCGAGGGGGACGTCATGCTCACCGACCGCCCCCTGACCGCGGAGTTCCTCCAGTACCTCGGACAGACCCTCGGCCTCGACCCGGGACGGATCACCTTCCTCACCCACGACGAGGAGGCGACCGGTTCCGCGTTCCTCGACCACCCGAGCCTGCTGCACCCCGCGATGCTGGAGCGGCTCCGCGCGACGGTGGGCCCCGACTGGGTGATGGTGCCCTACATCCACGACCGGACGATCGCCACCCTCGGCAGGCGACTCGGCCTGGACGAGGAGGCCAACCCGTCCTTCTTCGCCGAGGGCGGCAGCGACATCTTCAACAGCAAGGCGTTCTTCCGCGCCTGGAGCGGCGGACTGGGCGTCCCCGTCCCGCGCGGACAGGTGACCCGCAACCGGGCCGCCACCGCGGCAGCGGTGACCGAGCTGCTGCCCGAGACCGGATCGGTCATCGTCAAGCAGGACTTCAGCGGCAGCGGGCTCGGCAACGTCCTGTTCACCACCGACGACACGCTGCCCGGCATCGGGGTCTCCATCGTGCACGTCATCGCGCCGACCACCGACGAGGGCGAGATCGACAAGCTGCTGGCGCAGTCCTTCCCGACGATCGAGCAGTCCCGGGACTTCCCTGCCGGGCTGCGCCCGACCGAGGCGGTGGTGGAGGTCTACCACGGCGGGAGCCTCACCTTCTACAGCGAGGTCCTGGTGCCCGGCCCCGGGCGGGAGCCCGAGGTCCTCAACTGGGGCGGCATGCGCATGGAGCCGACCTGGAACGGCTTCGAGCTGCCCCCGCTCGACCTGCCCCGCGCGGCCGAGACCGAGATGCTCGTCTGGTCGTCGAAGATGGCCCAGTACCTCCAGACCACCGGATACCGGGGACTGGTGAACTGCGACTCCATCCTCACCCCGGCCGGTGAACTCCTCTTCAGCGAGGTCAACGCCCGGGTCGGCGGGTGCACCCACGTCCACCACGCCGCCGCGCGCGTCCTCGGCCCCGGTTACATGAGCGAGTACACCGTCCTCACCCGCAACGACCTGTCCTGCCGCGACTTCACGGCCCTGGCCAAGGCCATCGACAACGACCCGCTCCTGAACGGGCGGGACGGCGGCTCAGGAGCGCTGCTCCTGGTGGACGACACCCCCTACAACGAGGTCGTGCAGTACCTCGTCTACGGCACCACGGCCGAACTCGCCGCGCGGGCGGAGGAACGGCTCCAGGGCCTGCCCCGGTAGCGGTCCGCCGCGCACACCGTCCTGGCCGCCGCGCCGCGTCCCCGTCGGGAGGCGGCGCGGCCGACGGGACGGCGCCGCGTCGGTCAGGCCGCCTGCCGCCCCCGCGCCCGCTTCACCTTCGCGATGCTCCCGCAGGCGCGCCCGGTGCTGCCCGCGTACATGCTGCACCAGGTACGGGAGTTGTTCCGGGACTGGTCGTAGAACACCCACTTGCAGTCCGGGCAGGAGCGCAGCCGCCGCCACCGGCCCTCCATCACCAGGCCCGCCGCCGTCTCGAGCAGACGGGACCGGGAGCTGCCGTCGCCGGTGAACGCCACCTCCCCGCCGACGACTTGCACCGTCAGCGGAGACCGCTCCAGCCACACCGCCAGCCGGTCGCTCGACCGCTCGGCGACATCGGCCCGCAAGTCGTCCCGGAACGCCATCAGTTGCTCGATCTGCGCTCTTCCGCGGGGACGTGGGACACGCGCGAACGCCGCCTTCCAGGCGCCCGCGTCCGCCGCGAGCGCGGGCAGCGTCTCCGTCGGCTCGCGCGTGTCGTTGGGGATGAGCCAGCTGTTCAGGAACTGCCGCAGCTCCCGCGCGTCCTCGCCTTCCACCGTAGATGCGTTCATGTCACCACGATAGGCGGTAAACGTGAGGACCCCCCAGTCGTTACCATCTCTGCGTATGACCGGTAAACAGAGCGACCCGAAGCCCAGCTTCCGCGCGGTCCTCGCCCTCCCGGGCCACAAGACCTGGTACGCGGCATCCGCCCTCATCAGGCTCCCCGTGGTCATGGCCCCTCTCGCGCTGGTCTTCCTGGGACACGCGACCCATTCCTTCGCGGCCGGGGGCCTGCTGGCGGCCACCCACGCCATCGGCGAGGCGGCCGGGGCGCCCCTGATGGGCCGCCGCTTCGACACCCGCCCCTTCCTCGGGCAGCTCCGGCTCTCCCTGGCCGCGGAGGGCGCCGCCTTCGCCGTCATCGCCCTGATCGCCGGACACGCCCCCGTGGTCCTCCTCGCGGCCCTCACCTTCCTCGCGGGCGCCGCCGCCTCGGGTGCGCCCGGCGGGATGCGCGCCCAGCTCTCCGCCACGTCCCCCGAGCACCTGCGGCCCGCCGCACTCGGCCTGGAGAGCGCCCTCAGCCAGACCACCTGGGCGGTGGCCCCGCCCCTGGTCGCCCTGGTCTACACCCGGACCGGAGCCGCCGGAGCGCTCCTCGTCATGGCCGTCTCCTCGGCGGCGCCGCTCCTCTTCGCCCGCCGCATCCCGCACACCGAGCGCTCGGCGGCCGCCGTCACGGACGGGGCGGCCACCGGCACGCGCACCCGCGAGATCCTGCGCACCGTCTGGCCGACGGCGCTGCTGTCCGTCGCGATCATGTTCCTCATCGGGACCGCCGACGTGCTGCTGCCCCCGCGGCTGGAGGAGAACGGCGCGTCACCGGCGCTGGCCGGGCCGGTGATGACCGCCTTCGCGGTGGCGAGCATCGTCTCAGGACTCGTCTACGGGGCGCGGCGCTGGCCCGGCTCCCCCTTCGGCCAGACGGCCTGCCTGCTCCCCCTCTTCGCGGGCGCGTTCGCGCTCCCCGCGTGGACCGGCGCGCCCTGGCACCTGACCGCGGCCTTCGCGCTGGGCGGGCTCCTCTTCAGCCCCCTCATGGTGATCCGCAACATCGCCCTGCAGCACCGCCTCCCCCAACAGGCGTGGGCCACCGGGTTCTCCGTGCTGTACGCGGCGGCCGGGGTCGGGTACGGGGCCGCGGGCCTCCTGTCGGCGGCGCTCCTGGGCACCTCGACCCCGGGCAATGCCTTCCTCGTCTGCGCCCTCGTCACCGCGGTCATCGGCGGCGTGTCGCTCGCGGGCGAGCGCGTCACCCGCACCAGCGCCTCCCCCGCCGCGGTGTCCGACCCACCCGTGCGCTCGGAGCGCTAGACGATCCGACCGGGCGAACGCGCACGGGAGTTGAGCGATGCGGGGCGCCACGACCTCCCGGGCGGACGAGCACGGGACATGACCGGGTGCGGGACGCGCCGATCTCCCGGGCGAACGAGCACGGGAGTTGAGCGATGCGGGGTGCGCGGCGCGGGCGTGCGGGCGGTTGCTGCGGCCTCCCGCTCCCGTTCCGCCCCAGGTCGAGGCCGACGGCGGCGCGACGGCGCGCGCTCGGGGACCGCCCGGGGAGCGGTCTTCGCGCGCTCGGGCTCCCTTGACACCGTCCGGCGCGCGCAGCTCAATGAGCCTCGCGAGGCGGCGCTCCGCCTTCCGTCCACCCCCACGTCCGTCACCTGGGCGCCACCGGGATGTCCCCAACCGCCGGAGTGCCTCATGAAGTTCGCGCTCGCCCCGCGCCGCAGGACAGCCCTCGCGCTCGTCGCCACCGGGTGTCTGCTGTGGCCCGCGGTGTCACCGCTGAGCCAGCCCGCCTCCGCGAGCACGGGAGCCTACGACCTGCTGTACGACCCCGGCCCCGCGCACGACTGCTGGGGCCGCATCGTCGACGACGACCCGGGCAGGAGCGACCCCGCGCACGTCGACACGTCCGGCTGCGGCCCCTTCGCGGCGGACAAGGAGTTCCAGCGCAGCGTGGACCGGCCGGAGAGCTCACCGACATGGGACATGGGCACCCTGGGCTGGGACACCGCCGACTGGGGCCGGACGCCGGGGTTCTCGTTCTCGGCACGGACCGGGTCGCGGACGGTGACCATGACGAACGGCGCGGCCGGTGGCGACTGCGGCCCGCTGCGCGAGACCAACGTGAGCTACACGTACCAGAACTCGCAGCTCCGGTGGGGCCCCGACCGCAGGAAGCTGACGCTGGGCGACGGGACCGTGAACGTCTCCTACCGCGCGTCGGTCCGGCAGTCGGGGTCGTTCACCTGCCCGGAGAAGCGGGCGATCCTCACGACCGACTTCATCTTCGACGACCTCGCCCACCGTGAGACGGCCCTGCTCTCGGTCGTGCACTACGACGCCCGGAACGCCTTCACGGGGCCGGTCGCCGGGGACGTGGTGTGGAGCACGCTGAACCCCGACGGCAGGTCGTGCCAGGCGGGGTACGGATGCCGCGTCATGGTGAAGAGTCCGGCGGGCATGCTGGGCGAGGGGCAGGACGGGCCGGTCGGCGACGACGTCAGCGCCCTGTTCGACCGGTACGCGCGCTACCTCAATCCCGGGGGTCTGCCGAAGTCGAACTTCGCCTTCCGCGGCCTCCAGATCGTCAGCAGCAACCGCGGGGCGTCCACGACCTCGTCCGTGAGCGACGTGCGCGCCACGCTCACCCCGAACGGTCCGGTCGTCACGACGCTGCGCAACCGCGACAAGCAGGGGAACCTCTGCCTGGACGTCGACGGGAACAAGCAGACGTCGCCCGCCGACGCGCAGATCTACACCTGCAACACCTCGTCCGCGCAACGGTGGACGGTAGGACTCGACGGCACGCTGCGGGCCAACGGCCTCTGCCTGGACGCCGAGGGCGCAGGCACCGCGAACGGCACCGAAGTGAACCTGTGGAGCTGCAACGGCGGCCGGAACCAGCAGTGGGTCCTCGGCCGCTACGGGCAGCTCTACAACCCCGCTTCCGCCCGCTGCCTGGAGGTCACGGGCGGAAGCACCGAGAGCGGCTACTCGGATCTGCGGCTCTACGACTGCTGGGGCGGAACGAACCAGAAGTGGTGGACGCCGTACGGGGACTTCCACGATCAGTGAGGGGGCTGCCGCCGTCGCCGGAGCCGATCGAGGGCGTCAGGCCTGCTGGTGGTCACCGGACCGGTCCTGCGCGGCGGTTCGCTGCTTCTTCTGCCGGGCGACCTGTGCGCGGCTGGCCTGGATGCCGATGAGGACCGAGAAGGCGACGACGATCCACAGCGCGTAGTTGTCGATCAGCAGGACCACGTCGACGGCGTTCTGGCCGAGCCCGTAGCCCAGGCCGGCGACCAGTCCGGTCATGAGGGCGGCACCGAGCGCGTCCGCCAGCAGGAACGCGGGGAGCGACATCCCCGACAGTCCGGCGAGCAAGAAGACGAAGATCGCGGGCACACCCGGCAGGGAAGCGGCGACCACGAGGCTGAACTTGCCCACCACGGGCCAGGAACGCAGTCGCGGGACGAGTCGCTTGGCGCGGTCGGTCGGGACGAAGAACGCCATGCCCTTCTCACCCCACCGGCGCCCCGCCCACCAGTACAGCCAGTCGAACTTGATCTTCCCGATGACGCCCGCCACGATGACCCACCACAGCTCCCCCTGCCCGAGCTTCGCGAAAGCGGCACCCGCCCCGATCGCCGAGGAACTGCCCGTGGCCGCGGCCGTCGCGATCGGGTGCGATTCCAGCAGGAAGGGACGCAGCGGCAGGGAGACCAGCGACAGCAGGACCGCGGCGATCAGCACACCGATCAGCACCTTGTCCGCCCGCGCCATCGGGCTCCCCCACGGCCGCAGGTCGCGCCATTGCTGCTGAGCGGCCTCGATCTCCTCAGGACTGTAGGTTCGGCCCCACCACGTCCGCCGCCCCTTCTCGTTCGTGGCGGATTCCTCCGCCCCTTCGGACGCGACGGACGGAGCGGCCTCGTCGTAACCGGACATCCTGGTCATGGTCTTCCTCACGTTGGCAACAGAAGTTCGGACAACCGCCCCGCACCGGCGGTGAGTTCGTGCCGCGCGCCCCTGCGCGGAGGTGGGCGCCGATCACGCGTCCGCGGCGTGCCGGACGGGACCTCGCGCCGGGCGAACTCTTCGCCCGGCGGAGCGAGAACGGCGGTGAACGGCGCCGACAGGTTCCACCCGGTCGATCCAGCAGGGGCAGGTCGCCGCGAACGCCGGCACCTCGGTCCGCACGGAGCGGACGAGACGCGGGGTCCTGGACAGCGCCCGTGACGTCATCCCTCGCACCCTCCCCTCGATTAGTACGATCCCAGAATATGTACTAGCACGATGTCGGTCAACTGT
The DNA here is from genome assembly GCF_900091845.1 of Streptomyces sp. SolWspMP-5a-2. GTDB lineage: Bacteria > Actinomycetota > Actinomycetes > Streptomycetales > Streptomycetaceae > Streptomyces > Streptomyces doudnae. The sequence goes on along the minus strand of NZ_FMCI01000327.1, from coordinate 21,185 downwards.
ACCGGCATAAACTCTGGGGTTCGTACCAGTACACTGGAGCCATGTCGACCCGGGATGAGCTGGTCAGAGCCGCACTACGAGTGGCGAGCACGGACGGATTCGGTGCTCTGAGCGTGCGAGGTGTCGCCCGCGAGGCCGGCGTGGGCGCGACCACGTTGCGCCACTACTTCCCCTCGCAAGCCGACCTGCACCTCGCGGTGACGACCGAGCTGATCACCTCGCTCCTGACCGACCTGGCCATCGAGGACGACACCGAGGACCCGGCCGTGCGCCTCTACGACTGCCTCGCGCAGTTCCTGCCGGATCCCGCCACCGACGCCCTGTCCCGCGGCAACTGGTTCGACCTGTACTTCACGGCCCTGGCCCCGAACGCGTCGGCCGCCCTCCGCAACGTGCTGCGAGCCGCCCATGAGGCGTCGACCACCGCAGTGCGCCGGTGGCTGCGGACGCTGGCCGCGCAGGGACACATGGCCGAGGAGGACATCGAGGACCAGGCGGCCCACGTGCTGGTGATCATCAACGGCATGCACCTCTGCGCCGTGATCGACCCGGAGCGCTACAACCTCCCGCGCGAGAAGCGCCTGTTGCGGTGGTACGCACGTCAGCTTCTGTCCGGGTGATCCCCGCCGGCTCAGCCGGTCAGCGGGAGCACCTCCGCAGGCGGGGGGGCGACGACGCCGGGCCCCGCCCGGTCCCGGAAACGATCGAGGGCCGGTATCGGAAAGATCTCCGATACCGGCCCTCATCTGCGACTGTCTCCAGTCGGGACGACAGGATTTGAACCTGCGACCCCTTGACCCCCAGGAGTAGGGGTCAAGGGTATTTTCTGGATATAGCAGACTTAATCGGGGCAAATAATGTGCATAGCAAGCTCCAGCGTGCACCATCGCGTACACAGTGTGGTCCCCAAGCGGTGCCCATAGAACCCCGCAACCGGACCCGGACCTCGCCGCGGCCTCGCCAGGCTGGCACCACCGCTCCACCGAGGGCTCGCTCACTCGCAGCAGCCGCGACTTCCTGCCCCATCCACCGGGCCCTCTCGGCCCTGACGCGGTAACGCATCACGTCTGCCCGCCCCGATCTGCTGCGCCCGGTGGGCGGCTGCTCCACCGGGCGCAGCAGATCGGGGCCGGCGCGCACGACGTGGTTGCCGATCTTCATACGATCCACGGCCGCGATCCAGGCCGCACACGGCGACGCACCCTGACGCCCGTCGACGGCGCTGTCTTCGCCCTGCCCTCGACCAGCTGGCCGGCGTTGTACTCGGTCCGCAGCAGCGTCCACTCGGCCCCGGCTCTCTACCCGGGCTCTGCGCTGTCGTAGCGGCCCTCGGCGTCGGCGTAGATGTTCGCGGCGAGGGCACAAAGGTCCGCATGTCCGTTGCACTTTGAACAAGAACCCGCAATCCTCGGCCGAAGGCAAGCTGATTATCTACTATTCGTAAACGTTTTTAAGACATTCAGTGACTAGTCTCAGACGGCAAAGAAGATCGCGCTGCCGTGGTAGAGATTTCTGGGTAATCCTGGGTAAAAGTGCACAGGGAGAAGGTGCACCCGTAATGTAACCGAAAAATTCGGCACTCACTCGTTGAGGAGAAAAGGAATGACTCGTACGACAAAATCAAGTGACCCCACCAGATCCGCCTGCTACCTGGGCTCTGGGCTGTCGTAGCGGCCTTCGGCGTCGGCGCGGATGTTCGGGGCGAGGGCACGGAGATCCTTCTGCAGGGCCTGCCGCTTGACCGTTTCCATGGCCTGGATCATCCCGTCGGTGATGTCACCGGGTCGCAGTGCGCTCATTGCCCGGCCTTGGACAACCGACCCTGCCGGTGGCCAGCGCTCCATCATGCTGGGCTGAGGGGCAGCCGGTCCCCGCGGCCGGCCGGAGTTCGGCGATAAACTGCTCAGCCAACTCAGCTCCGAGACGACGGCCGCCCGCGATGTACGAGCGGGCGCGCTCGCGGGTCGCGGCGGGCCACGCCACCAGCGCCATCAGGTGATCGAGGACGACACTGGCGGCGGTGAACGGATCGGCGACCAGGGGGACTGACACGTCGTTGCGCCGGGTGAGCTGGAGCGGCTCTTCTCCGCAGTGGGTACTGATGCTCTCCTCCGGCGAGGATGAGCTGGAGTTCGGCGAACAGTTCCGTCTCCTGCTGGGAGAAGCTTGTCCGCTTCCGGTCCGCTCAGTCCGCGGCCTGTGCGTTCCCCGGCCGGTCCCGGCAGGAGTACCGGTCAATGTCGTCCTCGGTGGGCCGGGCCTCGTCGCGGATGGCTTTGGGCACCTTCGGCAGGTCGTTCTGGAAGTCCCGGTCCCAGTCGTTGCTGCGCGCGTACTCCATGAGGGCATCCTGGAGCTTCCGGCAGTCCTCGCGATGACCCTTGACCATGGCGATCCCGTAGTCATTGAACGCGCCGAATGTCAGGGAATGCACCACGGCGAAGCCGGACTCGTCCTCCATGAATCCGTAAAGGATCAGCTGGTCGGTGGAAACTGCGTCGATCGTTTTGTCCCGCAGCCTGCGCACACAGGTCCGTGCATCTGTCTCCACCGCAAGGCCGATCTTGCTGTATGCTTCTCTTTTCAGTTCCGCCGCAGAAGTGGTGCCCTTCCACACGCAGACGAGTTTCCCGTTGAAGTCACTCATCCGCTGATATTGTTCGGCATCCTCGGTCCGCACGAGGATGCCCTGCTGGGTTGACGCGTACGGCCCTACGAAGTCAAGGCCGTCGCCGCGCTCCGACTTCGGTGCCATCCGCTCCGCCGTGATCGAGTACGTAGCCGCGACCAGTTGGATATCGCCCCTGTGCAGGTCACTAGCGCGATTCTCGGACAGGACACCTTCAAAGTCTGGAGTCTCGATCCCTACTTTGCGCAGCACCTCCCGTGCCACGGTGATGTCGAACCCGGTGAACTCACCATCGTGCGGCGAGTAGCTCGTTCCCGGCTGGTCGCTCTTGGAGCCGACTTCGATCCGCCCTTCGGCGAACAGTGATGGGTGCTCGGAGGAGCAGCCTGCCAGGGCAACTCCCGCGAAGGCCACCATGGCAGCACCTACGCGGATCGTTCGGAAGCTGCGTCCGGCTATATTCATGGGCACTCCTCACAGTCTTCTCGGTTCAGTCGTTGTGAAGCGTTCCGTGAGCTTGCGTGAGAAGCATGGAGCAGCCGGTGTCAGGCGTCACCCAGACAGTGAATTGAACCGCCCCTCGGCGACCACCGAGGTCGAAGTCGACGGTCGACTCGGCACCTACCTCCCACATATTGGGGGTGATGCCAGGTGTGTCGGCGGTGATGCGCGCCGTTGTCCGGCCAACGCAGGTGGGGGTGTCTGATTTTTCGTCGCTAATGGTCAACTTCAGCCGCAGCTTGTCCCGTACGTCACCGGGGGCCGGCCGCGCCATTTTCACCTTGATCCTGCCGCCTGAGTCCTCGACGGGCTGCGCGTCCTGGATCTCCATCTCCACGTCGACCTCACCGGTACGGTCCACTTCCACCCAGGCGAGCGCGCCGCCGCCGCAGCAGAGGGCGGCGACCACAACGAGGGCGATGCGGATGGTTCGGTCGGTCAGGTACAGAGCGGTACCAGCGATTGGTGGGGCCAGGGCCACAAGGACGTAGAACCATATGTACTGGCCCTGCGGGCCGCTGGGCCACCGGACGACGGCGAAGATGGTGAAGCTGACGGTTGCGATGATGACGAAGGCGGCGGACACGAGGAGCCACACATCCTGCGTTAGCGCGCGTCCGCGCACCCAGCTAAACGTGGCGTGATCGCCGACCGACCCGATCGCGGGCGAACCGGTACCGGCGGTCTCAACCTTTCCGATCTCACGGCTCCCTTCTGTACCGTGGCAGGGGCCTGCGGAGTTCATATTCCCGTCCCGTCCCGGCCACTGCCGCCGAAGTGGAAGGTTGCACTGGGGCCCACTGAGCCGATGGCAGCGGAGTTCGGACCGTTCGCAGTGACGTTGTATGTGGCGGTGTGCACCTTTTCGCCGATGAGTTCGGCAAGTCTGGCCTCGCCCAGACGAGGCTTTCCCGGCTGTCGGTCGCGGACTTCACCGACCCACGCCGCCAGAGCCTCTGCCAGCCGCAGCCGGTCCTCGGAGGAGAGCGCGCCGAGTAGTGCGTCGGCACGCTCCTCACTGCCCCCCTGAGGCAACTCGACCTGGGAGTCATCGGCTTCGTGAAGCCGGAATAGCCTGCGGAAGTAACCCTGACCAGCCTCAATCGACCCGTCTGCGACGCGTTGCGCAGCGCCTTCCATCAAAGCGGTACCCAATGTTCCAGCCGCCATTGAGAAGTACGTCGCGAGTTCGGCAGAGATTTCAGGAAGACTGATCATGGGCGCCTCCGCATGTGTTCTCAGCGCACTGCCGCAATATGATCAACTCGCCTAATCCCAGGTCTATTGTTATCTGTGGCTAATGTTCCAGGGGCGCATGTTGCCTTGTACAGGGATCAGTAAAAATTGGCGAGAACTGCCTGTGTCCCCGAGAGGGCCTACCTCGGGATCACAGAGCCGTTTCCAAGCTGGTGTTGCTGACCGTGAGTTGGACAGTCCTGCACACGAGTGGCGCTTCTGGTGGACGGGTTCTCGACCAAGATCACCCGTGGCCGCCAGGAGCTTCGCGTGCTTGCCTACCCGTCCTCGATTGATCTGTCCAGCCGCGCCCTGCGGTTCCTGACGAGGCAACTGGCCATGAGACGGCGGGAGATCGGGATGCGGTGGCGACGCCTGCCCGCCGCGCGTCAGGCCCTGCGCGGCGACTTCGACGCAGACTCCGTCGAGCCGGTCAGGGAGCAGATAGCCGAGGCCCTCGCCGTGACCGCCCGGCCGGTCGTGTTCGATCTGTCCCGGCTCGCCTTCTGCGACTCCCAGCTCCTGAAACGAGAGGTTGACGGCTCGCCTGCACCTCACTGCGACATCGCTGCGGCCTCGACGAGATAACGTCCGGCCGCCACGTCGCGCGCCGGAGGTTTAGGGCCTGCCGGAGAACAACCTGTGGGCGGGCAAAGCGTTGACCTGCGATGTCAAGCCCAGAAACACGCAAGTTACTTTTCGGCGGACCCTTAGGAACACCTCAGCCAGACCGATCTGTCTACAGCCCATGCTGAATGAGAATCACAGGCACATCGACGCTACGTGATGCTCTGGCTCGCACTTCTACCGCGCCCAGCGGTTGGGTAACCTGCGCCACGTCGCCGCCACGCCTTCCCTGACTAGCGGCAGGGGTGGCCCCGAAGAGTTGGGGCTCCGCGACTGCTCCCCGCACCTGCGGGGCTCACCAACTGGTCCGGTACCCCTCAGAAGTTGAACGAAGAGTTTAGGTCTCCGAACGCCCGGATCAAAAGCGGGCAGTACCGGTGAAGTTACGACAATCGCTTGGCGGCGGACTCTCTGCGGGGCAGCCTTGAGGGGCCGGGCTCACGCAGTCCCGCTCCGTCTCAGGGAGTGGGGTGAGCCCGGCCTGCCCTCCGTGACGAAATCAACTGAAGGACGAGGTGAGTCTAGCCAATGACGTGGTTAGCCGGGCCTGATCAGCATGCTCCCGTGTGGAATCTGGTCCTGACAATGATCGCCGCCAGTGGATTCCGCCCCTGGTTGTGGGCCTTTCTGGTGCTGATGGGGCTGCTCGGCACGCTCCGGAACTGACAGATCTCCGGCTGGGACGGCACCCGCGGGTGCCGTCCCAGCCGGACCCCAAGTTCACAGGAGCGATTCGCGTCATGTCCGAGTTGCGTGTGACCGGTTTCAGCGGGGGTGAACGGGTTCGTGTTTGAAGGTGTTTCAGGTGCTGGCGGTAGGGGGGCACCCGGTTTGAGGCTGTCGGCGGAGGCTCGTTCGGTGTGGGCGAAGCACGACAGGACGTCAGACGGATGGCTGCCGTTGTGGCGCCATATGGCAGATTCAGGCGCTGTAGCGGGCAAGCTCTGGGACAGCTGGCTGCCGGAGTCGGTGAAACGGTTGCTGTCTGAGGCTCTCCCCGGTGGTGAGGGCGACGGCCGGCTGTTGGTCGGCTTCCTGTCCGCGGTGCACGACATCGGCAAGTGCTCTCCCGCGTTCGCGTGTCAGGTGGAGCAGTTGGCCGACAGGATGCGGGATCGCGGGCTCACGATGCCGACAGTCAAGGAGTACGGGCAGGACCGGCGTCTGGCTCCGCACGGTCTCGCCGGGCAGTTGCTGCTCCAGGAGTGGCTGAGAGAACGCTTCGGGCTGGGGGCGCGTCTCGCGGGGCAGTTCGCGGTGGTGGCAGGGGGGCATCATGGCGTGCCGCCGAGCCACCAGCAGATGCACGATCTCCAACTGCGTCCTCACCTCCTCCGTCACACAGGGCCCAGTGAGCTGGTGTGGAGGCGTACCCAGTTCGAGCTGATGGACTGGAGTGCCGAACTGGCCGGTGTGGAGCAGAGGTTGCAGGAGTGGAGCGAGGTGCGGCTTCCACAGACCGTGCAGGTTCTGGCAACCGCTGTCGTCATCCTCGCTGACTGGATCGCGAGTGCGCCGGAGCTCTTCCCCTACGCGCCGGAGTCGTGGCAGCCGCCGGGCCCGGCGGGTGAGCGGCGTCGTCTGGAGGCGGCGTGGAAGGGGCTGGATCTTCCGGCCGCTTGGCGGCCTGTCGTGCCGTCGGGCCCGCCGCAGGGCCTGTTCAGCGAGCGGTTTCCCCACCTGGCGGGCCGAAGTCTCCGTCCGGTGCAGGAGGAAGCCGTGCGGATGGCTCAGACGATGGAACCGGCGGGGTTGCTCATCATCGAGGCGCCGATGGGTGAGGGTAAGACGGAGGCGGCTTTGGCTGCGGCTGAGGTTCTCGCGGCTCGTTCGGGGGCCGGCGGTGTACTGGTGGCGCTTCCCACCCGTGCCACGGGGGACGCCATGTTCGCGCGGCTGTTGGCGTGGCTGAACGTGTTGCCGGACGATGGTTCGGGAAGGCGGTCCTTGGTGCTCGCGCACGCCAAGGCCGCGCTCAACGCCTCCTGGTCCGGGCTGCTGAAAGCGGGGACCCGTACGCTCGCCGGCGTCGATATGGACGACGAGAACGCTTCGGAAATCGGAGTGGAGAAGCCCGGGACGGTGCGTCATCGCGCTACCGGCCTGCTAGCGCATCAGTGGCTGCGGGGGCGGAAGAAGCAGTTGCTGGCGTCCTTCGGCGTGGGGACGGTGGACCAGGTTCTGTTCGCCGCGCTCAAAAGCCGGCACCTGGCACTGCGTCATCTGGCGGTGGCGGGCAAGGTAGTGGTCATTGATGAGGTGCACGCCTACGACGCCTACATGAACCGCTATCTGGACCGGACATTGCACTGGCTTGCCGCCTACAAGGTGCCGGTGGTGTTGTTGTCTGCCACGTTACCGGCCGAGCGCAGAAATGCCTTGGCGGCGGCCTACGCGGGAGGCTCCACACCTGAGGGGGTGGAGTCCCAGGCCGGTGTATACCCTCTGCTGACTGCGGTGGCCCCCGGCCTGGAGCCGCTCTGCGCCCGTCCCGAGGCGGCGGCGGACCGCGGGACCGCTGTCGTGGTGGAGCGCGTGGACGACGATCTCGGCGTGCTGGCGGATCGTCTGGAAGCGGAGCTGGCCGACGGCGGGTGCGCCCTTGTCGTACGCAACACGGTCGCACGGGTGCTGGAGGCTGCGGAAGTGCTGCGGGAGCGACTCGGCGACACAACGGTGTCTGTCGCTCATTCCCGCTTCCTCGCCGCCGATCGTGCGTCGAACGACGTCGCTCTCCTGGAGCAGTTCGGTCCGGCCGGTGAACGGCCGGACCGGCATGTGGTGATCGCCAGTCAGGTGGTCGAGAACTCGCTCGACGTGTCGTTTGATCTGTTGGTCTCGGATCTGGCTCCGGTCGATCTCATGCTTCAGCGGATGGGGCGCCTGCACCGTCATCCGGGCGTCTCGCGTCCCGCGCGTCTGTCCACGGCCCGCTGCCTGGTCACCGGCGTCGACTGGAGCGCGTCCCCACCGCTGCCTGTGCCGGGATCACGCGCTGTGTATCCGGGGGAATGGACCCTGCTGCGCTCGCTGGCTGTTCTGGATCGGCATCTGGATGGCCGCCCGGTAGTTCTGCCCGCCGACATCAGCGATCTGGTGCACGGCGCCTACGCCGACCAACCGATCGGCCCGACGTCCTGGAGCGACGCCCTGGACCAGGCGCATGTACAGCATCGTGCCCTTCTCGACGAAAAACTCCGACGGGCGGACGGTTTTCTTCTCGGTCCGGTCCAGCGTCCGGGCCGGCCGGTCTACGGATGGCTGGAGGCGCACGCCGGCGACGCCGACGACAGCCGGGAAGGCCGTGCCCAGGTCCGCGACGGGGAGGAAACCCTCGAAGTCCTGGTCGTCCAGCGGGGAACGGACGGCCGTCTGAGGACCGTTCCGTGGCTGGACGAAGGACGGGGCGGACTGGAGCTCCCTACGGAATTCCCTCCCGGCCGACGTGCGGCGGAGGCGGTCGCCGCGAGTTCGCTGACGCTGCCCGGCCGCTTCAGCAAGCGCTGGATGATCGACCGGGTTATCCGGGAACTCGAACAGTTCATGGTGCCCGCCTGGCAGGTGAAGGAATGCCCCTGGCTGGCAGGGGAATTGCTCCTCGTCCTCGACAGCCGCTGTCAGACCCGGCTGGCGGGCTTCGATCTGCGATATCACCCTGCGGTCGGGTTGGAGTTCACTCACGCCAGCAGTCCCGAAGAAGGGACGAGAAATGACGGGGCAGGAAAGTTGACCCGTGCACAGAAACAGACCAAACCGAAAGCGGCCGGCGAGTTCAATCTGGTGACCGAGCCGTGGGTGCCGGTCCAGCGTGTGGACGGCACCATGGCCGAACTCTCCCTGCTGGAGGTCTTCGCCCAGGCGGATTCGTTACGCCGGACCGTCGGTGACATTCCCACCCAGGACCTGGCCCTTCTGCGGCTGATGCTGGCGATCGTCCATGACGCGCTGGACGGCCCCGCGGACCTTGAGGAATGGGAGGCTGTGTGGAAGAGCCGGGAACCGTTCGCCCCCGTGGCGGACTACCTCGCGGACGTCGCGGACCACTTCGATCTCCTCCATCCCGAACGCCCCTTCTTCCAGACGCCCGATCTGCGGACCAGTAAGGGCGAGATCGCTTCCCTGAGCCGGATCGTGGCCGACGTCCCCTCCGGGTCGCCCCTTTTCGCGATGCGCAGGCCCGGCGTCGGCCGGCTTCCGTTCGCCGAGGCGGCGCGGTGGCTGCTGCACGCCCACGCCTTCGACACCTCCGGCATCAAGTCAGCGATGCAGGGAGACGAAAAGCGCAGCCGGGCCGGAAAGGTCTATCCCCTCGGTGTCGGCTCGCTCGGCAATCTCGGCGGTGTCTTCGCCGAGGGCGCCACCCTCCGGGAAACGCTGCTGCTCAACCTCATCGCCTTCGAGGATGCCTACCAGGGAAGCGGTCATGCCGATCAGACAAGGCGTGACCGGCCGGTCTGGAAACAACGAGAACCGTACGGCCCGGGAGTACGGGGTGACGAGGCGGGTGGCCCTGAACCAATGGGTCTGCGGGACCTGTACACCTGGCAGTCGCGACGAATCCGGCTGTGCGTCGAGGACGACGCGGTCACCGGAGTCGTGCTGGGCTACGGCGATCAACTGTCCATGGCAGCACCGTGGCGGCTGGAACCGATGACCGGTTGGCGGCGCAGCCCGACCCAGGAGAAGAAGCAGGGCCGCAGCCGCGTGTACGGACCCGTACGGCATGACCCCGCACGCACCGCGTGGCGGGGGCTCGCGGCCCTGCTGCCCGCCCGGAGCCAGTCGTCCGAGACGGCCGTTGGCGGTGAACCGGCGCGGGACCTACGTTCCGGGATCACTCGCTGGTACACGCAGATCATCACAGACAGCGAGATCGACCCCGGGGAACTGGTGCGGCTGCGCCTGGTCGGCATCGTGTACGGCACTCAGCAGTCGGTGATCGAGGAGATCGTCGACGACTCCGTCGTCCTGCCGGTGGTCACCCTCCACGCGACCAACCCAGTCTATGGCGCTGCCGCCCTGGACGCTGTCGCGGACGCCGAGAACGCGGTGACGGCTCTTGGCCAGTTGGCGGCGAACTTGGCCCGCGCTTCCGGCTCCGATCATCACGAAGCCGCGGCATCTGCGGCGCGGGACCTGGCGTACGGAACGCTGGACGGCCCCTGCCGGGCCTGGCTGCGCTCTCTCGCCCGGCAGCCGGACCTTCAGGCAGCACGACAGCAGTGGCGCGGCACCGTGCGCCTTCACCTCCTGCGGCTGTGCCGGGAGTTGCTCCGGTCGGCAAGTCCGGCCGCTGTCGACGGCAGGGTCGTCGACCTTCCCGGCCTCGGCCCGTGTCTGGTCGACGCGGGCCGTGCCGAACTGTGGTTCCACACCCGGCTGCGCACTGTGCTCGGACCGTCTCCGCGGCCCTGAACCACCGATCGCCGGACCCGCGCCACACCACGATCTTCTCGTCCGTCTGGAGACTCCGTATGGGCCGCACCACATCCTCACCCCCTGCCAAGAAACCCCGCCCCGCCCTCTCCCTGCCCCGGCGTTCCGTACTGCGCACCATCGGCAAGCTGCAGACCGAGTACCGCAGCGAGCAGTCATGGGCGGTGGGCGCGGTCGCTCAACTGCGCCGCGAGGCCGGGCGCGACGCGCACACCTCCCCCTCGGCCTGGGGACTAATCCATCTGGAGGACCTGACGCACCTGCGGGAGCAGGAGCAAGCCTCGGCTGCTGACGAAACCCCCGGCCGAGCCGAACCGAGGTACTTCACCTCAGCCGGCTACGCCGCCCAGGAACAGCTGGAGCTTCGAGAAGACACCGCTGTCCATCTCGCCGTGACGTTGTGGGCTCTGCACCAACAGTCCATCCGGGACGCCTCGATGCACATGCCGGCGTGGCCTCTTGGCCGTGCGGTACGCCGCCTCGCCCACCAGAAGACCGGAACTCACGACACTCCGGCCACCGCCTCCCCACCCCCCGCCGGCCAGAACAGCGACCGTACCGACGGAACGTCACCGGTCGGGAAAGTCGAGGAAGCCAGCGACAGTGTGCGGCGCAGGTTCGTGCGGATCGGCGTCTCCTCGGACACCGACGTCCTGGGCAGCAGGCTGCGCGAGATGACGCTTCTGCTGCGCGCGGCCCGTATCCCCCTCGACTACGGCCTCCTCGCCGACCAGTTGCTGCGGTGGCAGGACCACAACCAGCAGGATGACGTCCGCCGGTCCTGGGGCCGCGAATACCACCGCCGCTATCCGTCGTCCCCCGAAGGGGCGGACAAGGAAGCTGCCGCTCCCGGAAGTGGAGAGCAAGCCGAGAGCCACTGCGCGGAAGACCTCGAATCGGCGGACGCGGACACCTGAGCCGCCACGCCTCGTCCGTCACCCCGCTCACACCCGCCCCCAAGACCGAGATCGGAAGAGTCCGTGACACGCACCATCATCGACATTCACATTCTGCAGAACCTCCCGCCCAGCAACATCAACCGCGACGACACCGGAACACCCAAATCCGCCTACTACGGCGGCGTCCGGCGAGCCCGAGTCTCCAGTCAGGCATGGAAACGCGCTGTACGACGCCGGTTCGACGAGCTACTGCCGGCCCAGGAACTCGGGGTGCGCACCAAGAAGGTGGTCGAGGCCCTCGCCAAACGCATCACCGAACGCGACGCGTCCCTGAGCGACACGGCGACCGCCCTCGCCGAGGAGACGATGAAGACCGCGACCGGTTCGACACTTGAACCATCGAAGTCCAAGAGCAAGGAAGCCCACGGCACGGACGCCCCCGAAGCCAAGTACCTCATGTTCCTGAGCCGCCGCCAGCTCGACGCACTCGCGGAAGAGGCACTGGCCGGAAGTCCCGACGGCGACGTGCAGGCTCTCAAGGAACACTTCAGGAACAAGGCGAACAAGGCGCGGGTACGCAACGCGATCGACACCCGCCACTCCGTGGACATCGCCCTCTTCGGCAGGATGCTGGCCGACGCGGCCGACCTGAACGTGGAGGCGGCCACGCAGGTGGCCCACGCGCTCAGCGTCCACCGGTCCGATATCGAGTCCGACTACTACACCGCCGTGGACGACCTCAGCGGCGAATCCGAAAAGGGTGCAGGCATGATCGGCACCGTCGACTTCAACTCCGCGACCCTGTACCGCTATGCCGCCATCGACGCCGACGAGCTGCACCGCAATCTCGGCAGCGGACTGCGCGAGGACGAATCCCCCAGCACCCCGGCATCAAAGGCGGTCGCAGCCTTCCTGGAGGCGTTCATCACCTCACTGCCGACGGGAAAGATCAACGCGTTCGGGCACCACACGCTCCCATCAGCTGTGATCGTCAAACTACGCGACCGCCTGCCCGTCAGCTTCGTCGGCGCGTTCGAGGAACCCATCGGCAAGTCCGCCCAGGGCGGCTTCCTGCGGGAGAGCTGCAAGCGACTCGCCGACTACGTGCCCGAACTCGAAAGCCAGTACGGGCTCAGCAAGGAGCCGCCGGCCTGGGTGTTCCGTGTCGGCCAGGAGACAGCGGCGCTCGCGGGTCTCGGAACCGCCGTCAACTTGGAGGCCATGCTCAGCCAGGTCCGGACAGCTGTCGCGCACCGACTGGAGACAGGAGCATGACGGTTCTCCTCCTACGCCTGGCAGGCCCCCTCCAGTCGTGGGGCTCCGCCGGCCGCTTCGTCCGCCGCACCACCGAGAACGCTCCCACCAAGAGCGGCGTCCTGGGCCTGCTCGCAGCAGCCGAGGGACGTCCCCGGCACTCCGACCTCTCCGACCTGGCGGCGCTCCGCTTCGGCGTCCGCATCGACCAACCGGGCGCGCGCATCCGGGATTTCCAGACCGCCCGGCACGCCGACACCGGAACGGCCAAGCCGCTCTCGGAGCGGTACTACCTCTGCGACGCCGTCTTCCTCGCCGGCGTCGAAGGTGAAGTCACTCTCCTCCGCCGCCTCCACCAGGCAGTCGGCGCACCCCGCTTCCTCCCCTACCTGGGGCGCCGTTCCTGTCCCCCGGCGCGGCCGCTCCTCCTGCCGCAGTCCCTCACCGACCAGCCCCTCGACACGGCACTCCGCACCGCGCCGTGGCTGGCATCCGCCCGATTCCGGGTACGCGGAGCACCCAGCGATCCGCCCGAAGGACTGGACATCCTCATCGACTGCCCGCCCGCGGATCTCCCCGACCACACGCAGCGCGACCATCCCATCAGCTTCAGCCCGCACCACCGCCAGTACGCACTGCGCGGAGTCCAGGCCCTGAGCACCCCCCAGCCTGCCCACGACCCCACCGCCCGACTGCGCCCCGTACCGATACCAGAAGGCAGCACCACGAGCCCCGACCTTGCCCAGGATCGCTGATGTACCTGACCCGGTTCCGCATCAACACCGCCCGGCCCGAAGCGCGAAGGCTCCTCGGTTCACCGCACCGCATGCACGGCGCCGTCAACATGGCGTTCCCCGAGCCTCCGGCTCGCGATGGCAACGGCCCGCGCGTCCTGTGGCGGGTGGACCCCGCACCCGCCGACCGCATCGACCTGTTCATCACCAGCCCCCACCGTCCCGACCTGACCCATCTCGTCGAACAGGCTGGCTGGCCGCACCTCCCCGAGCCCGGCTGGAGAACCTTCGCCTACGAGGAGTTCCTGAACGCGCTCGCCGAGGACGACGTCTGGGCCTTCCGCCTCACCGCCAACCCCGTCCACCACATCCGCAAGGACACCGCGACGCCCGACTCACCCACCAAGCGCACCGCCCACGTCACCGCCCGCCATCAGATCGGCTGGCTCCTCCAACACCAACAACGGGCCGGGTTCGCGATCATCCCCAGAATCCCGTCAGCGGAGGAAGCCCCCGCCCAACCAGCGGACTACCAGGTGGTCGTGCACAACCGTGCGGCGGTACGGTTCGGCAGGCCAGCCCCCTCGAACACGGCACCGCTCCAGTCGCAGAAGCGGCCCAAGGCGGCCCGTGGCCCCGACGTCCACTTCGCCCAGGCAACCTTCGACGGGTGCCTGCGGATCACCGACCTGCCCTCCTTCCGCCGCACCCTGACCCAGGGCCTCGGCAAGGCGAAGGCATACGGCTGTGGCCTGATGACCCTCTCCCCGGTGCGGTGACCTCTTGAGCACCGTCAGCAAACGCAGCCTCTCCTCGCCCCGCGAACTCACCCGGATCAGCGACCGTGTCTCCTTCCTCTACCTGGAACGCTGCACCGTCCACCGCGAGGACAACGCCATCACCGCCACGGACACCGACGGCGTCACCCACATCCCCTCCGCCACCATCGGCACACTCCTGCTGGGGCCCGGCACCCGCGTGACCCACCAGGCGATGGCCCTGCTGGGCGAGAGCGGAGCCGCCGTGGTCTGGGCCGGTGAACACGGCGTCCGCTTCTACGCCGGCGGACGCTCACTGACCCGGTCTTCCTCCCTCCTGGAAGCGCAGGCGAGTGCCTGGGCAAACCGCAGGACCCGGCTGGAAGTGGCACGGGACATGTACCGGCTCCGCTTCCCCGACGACGACCCCAGCGGCCGCACCCGCAACGAACTCCTCAGCATGGAAGGCCGCCGCGTCAAGGACTGCTACCACGCGGAATCAACCCGCACCGGCGTTCCCTGGCGCCGCCGCGAGTACCGAACGGACGACTTCACCGCCGCCGACGGCCCCAACCAGGCCGTCACCGCAGCAGCCCAGTGTCTGTACGGCGTCGCCCACGCGGTCGTCACCGCCCTCGGCTGCTCCCCCGGACTCGGCTTCGTGCACTCCGGACACGAAAGGTCGTTCGTCCTGGACATCGCCGACCTGTACAAGACGGAGATCGCCATTCCAGCAGCCTTCGACGCTGTCGCCGACGGCACCGACGACATCCCCACCCGCACCAGACGGGCACTGCGTGACCGCATCAACCGGTCACGCATGCTTGACCGCTGTGCGAAGGACATCAAGAACCTCCTCCACCACGACGACCAGGACGTGCCGTCCGAAACGGACCGAGTGACGCTCCAGTCGGACGGCGGCCTCGACGTGGCCGGCGGACGCAACTACGGGGACGAGCCCATCTGGTGACCGTCATCGTGCTCACCAACTGCCCCGCCGGACTACGCGGCTTCCTCACCCGCTGGCTCCTGGAGATCTCCCCCGGAGTATTCCTGGGCTCTCCGTCCGCCCGGGTACGCGACCTCCTCTGGAACGAGGTCCGCACCTACTCCGGCCAGGGCCGCGCCCTGCTCGCTCACCAGACGAACAACGAACAGGGCTTCGCCTTCCAAACCCACGAACACGCCTGGAAACCGACCGACCATGAAGGACTAACCCTCCTCCACCGGCCCGCGCCACGCTCCCCTTCGAAAACCCCACGGCCTCACCCCCTCTCTCAGGCTGGAGCAAAGCGGCGAAACGACGCCGGTTCGGCAAAGGCTGACAGCAACAGAAACCAACCAAAGGTTCCAAATGCACCATTCTCCCGCTTCCCTGGAAGTAGGTAAATTCACCGAGGGCACCCGCTAGAAGCCCTGGTCAAGTCCTGTGGTCCCCGCGCCCGCGGGGGTGGTCCAGGCGCCGGACGGCCCGGCCTGGACCGTCGCGTGGTCCCCGCGCCCGCGGGGGTGGTCCCGAGGGCGAGCCGTTCCGTGAGGCCTTCGACGGGTGGTCCCCGCGCCCGCGGGGGTGGTCCCGGGTCCAAGAAGGGCCCTGACGGCGGCTCAGGGTGGTCCCCGCGCCCGCGGGGGTGGTCCCGAGCACCAGGCGGTGCACGCGATCTGCCGCATGTGGTCCCCGCGCCCGCGGGGGTGGTCCTGGCCTGTCCGGTCCTCGCCCCGCACCCAAGATCCAGGGCGAGGACCGGACAGGCCACCAGGCCGGACGCACCACCCACACCACCCGATGCGCCCCGCCGACGCGAGCACGACGTCTGCGGGGCGGGCGCAGTGCTGTCCACCCGACGGCTGGAGGCGATCACTCGTGCTCAACCCGCCGCCCGACGCCGTCAGGCATGGAGGACCTCATCGCGGAGAAGGGCGCGCTTGAGCAGGCCCTCCAGTGCGTGCTGTTCGTCCTGCGTCATGCCGGCGAACAGGGGTTCCTTGGCCAGGGCCTTCAGTAGCTGCTCCCGCAGCTCGATGCCCTCCGGGGTCAGGACAAGCTGTTTGGCCCGGCGGTCGGTGGGATGGGGGCGGCGCTCTATCAGCCGCAGGCTCTCCAGCTTGTCGATCACGACGGTGGCATTGGACGGTTCGCAGCTCATCCGCCCGGCCAGCTCGCGCATGGTCATGGGACCGGTCATCTCGCGCAGGGCCGAAGCCTGCGCGACGGTCAGGCCCAGCGGCGTCACCCAGTCACGCATGCGAGCGGCACTCTGCATGTCCAGGTCGTGCACCAGCTTGCCGAGCTCCCACTGCGCCTCTGCCTGCGCGTTCGTCATCGTCATGCCTCCCAGGCTAGCGGACTGCTTCAAGCCATGATAGGTATGGCTTTAAGCATTCAAGTCATAAGCATTGGACGAGCCTCATGAACCTCAACCTCACGGGCAAGACCGCCGTCGTCACCGGCGCCAGCCGCGGCATCGGACTGGCCACCGTCCGGATCCTGATCGACGAAGGCGTCCGCGTCGTGTGCGCCGCACGCACCGTCACGCCCGAGCTGAAGGAAACCGGCGCCCACGCCGTGTCCGCGGACCTGAGCACCGCGGAAGGCGTCGCCGCCCTCATCGACGCGGCCCTGGTCGAACTGGGCGGCATCGACCTGCTGGTGAACAACGTGGGCGGCGGGGACGAGGCCGTCATGGGCTTCCTCGACGCCGCCGACACCCAGTGGACCCGCATGTTCGACATCAACGTGCTCGCCACCGTCCGCGCCACGCGCGCGGCTCTGCCCAGCCTGATCGAGCGCCGCGGGGCGATCGTCAGCATCTCCTCTGCTGTCGCCCGGATGCCTGCGGGCGTCCCAGCCAGCTACAGCGCGCTCAAGGCTGCGGTCACCGCGCTCGGCAAGGCCCTGGCCGAGGAGTTCGGCCCCCAGGGCGTGCGCGTGAATACCGTCTCTCCCGGCCTGGTCCGCACCACCGTCTACGAGGACCCCAACGGCCCGGTCGCCCAGCTGGCCGCGGCAGCGGGTGTCAGCCTCGCCGACTTCGTCCAGCAGATCGCGAAGTCCCAGAACATCACCACCGGGCGCATGAGCGAAGCCGAGGAAGTCGCTGCTCTGGTCGCGTTCCTGCTGTCCGACGTGGCCGGCAACATCACAGGCGCCGACTACGTCGTCGACGGCGGCACCATCAAGACGGTCTGAACCAGCCGCAACAGTGCGCAGAAATCCCGCACTCCACCCCACCAATACGGAGGTCAGACCCATGACTCACGTCGTCGCCGCGTCCGCCGAACGCACTATCGACGCCCCCGCGGACCAGGTCTACCGGTACCTGGCCGACACGCAGCTTCACTCCCGGTTCTTGCCGCCGCCCTTCTACGACTTCCACGTCGAAGAGACCGGCGCCTTCCGGTACAAGATCGACTTTGCCGGAGGCGTTCGGGAGCTGCGGATGCAGGTTACCGAGCCGGAGCCGGGCCGAACCCTGGTCCACGCCGACAAAGGCGGTTCCGGCCTCGTCACCACGTTCACCGTGACCCCACGAGGCGGGCAGGCGCTGGTGGACATCGCGTCCCGCTTCGACGGCGAGAGCGGTGTCGCCGGGTTCGTCGAGCGGATCGTCGCGCCGCGCAGGCTGCACCGCGTCTACGGCAAGGAACTCGCCCGCCTCGACGCCTACGCCCGCGAGCAGCGCGTCGGATAGCGAACGGCGGCGGGAACGGCGCCTCACGCTCTCACGACTTGCAGATCGGTCTGCACCAGCTTTCAGTGATCAAAGAAGGAGGAGTTCCACCATGAAGATGCTCACCTTCAAGGCCACGACCCACCAGACTCAGCCTGCCCGTATCGGCAAGCCGATCAGCGCGGCGGCCATGGAGTCCGTGATCAACGAGCCCGGGCCCGCCGAGGTCAAGACGATCGGCGCCGACTGGGAGGCCCCGATCACGGGGCTGCTCAACATCAAGCACCCGAAGGCCGTGGCGGCGGGGATCACCGACCACAAGGAATCGATCAAGATCTACGCCCACGTCGTGCGGCACCCCACGCAGGGGTTCTTCCTGGTGGACACGGGCGTTTCACGGCGGCTGGTGGAGGACCCCGTCGGCGTGGGTGTCGGCATAATGCTGAGGAAGTACGGGGGCATCGAGAAGATGCGCCCGCAGCAGAGCACCGCGGAGATCATCGAAGCGGAGGGAGTCCCCCTGGAAGGGGTCTTCATGACCCATCTCCACCTCGATCACGTCTCCGGACTCCCGGACGTTCCCAAGGACGTCCCCATCTACACCGGCGCCAACGAGGCGGAGGCATCGCTCTTCCTTAACCTGTTCGCCCAGGGAACCAACAACCACCTCCTGGCCGGACGCCCGCCGCTCCAGGAACTCCAGTTCACCAAGGACCCGGGCGGACGGCTCGAAGGTGTCAACGACGTGTTCGGCGACGGCTCGTTCTTCGCGATCCTCACCCCTGGGCACACCACGGGACACGTGTCCTACCTCGCCCGCACCGCGGCGGGTCCGGTGCTCATGACCGGGGATGTCAGCCACACGCGCTGGGGCTGGGACAACGACGTCGAGCCCGGAACCTACGTGCAGGAACGCGAACCCAGCATCAAGAGCCTGCTCGCCCTGAAGGCACTCAGCGAGCGCCACCCGAACATGACCGTGAAGCTGGGTCACCAGGAGTAGGCAGCCCAGGCGGCCGACAGCAGCCGATGCCGACCGCGTTCCCAGCGCGGGAGACGATCAGCAGTCCGAGAAGGGCATGAGGTCGGCGACAGCGGGGGTGTGACCTCGCCGACCGCAGCACCACCTCGGAAGCGACCGCGTGGACGCGGGACTGATCGCCCCGGTCGTGATCGCGGCCGCGCTGTACTCCGGCGAAGGTTTCCACGGACCCCGACTGCTGTCCGTCGATGAGATCGACGCAGCATTCGACGAACTCAACCTGCGGCAAGTCCTCGCGCTCCTGCGCTCCTGGGACTTCGACGTGCTCGCTACCGCCCCCTTCATGACCCCCATGATCAAACAGGAAGCCGGGCCAGTCATGGTCCACCAAGTAGTCACCGCCGGACGGCACCAGGTCACCGCGCCCTGGCTGTGGCGAGGCCCCCGACCTGGCCCCCTGCGGACGGCTATCCACGACCGACTGTGCTCCGGCCAGGCCCCCGAGACGATCGCCGCAGTACGGGTGCCCACGTTGCCCCCGGCGGGATTCGCCACCCTGCGCTCCTGGCTGGACACCGCCGCCTGCCGCCGCAGTGTCCGCTCAGTCGTCGCTGTCAGTGCGACCGGCGTCCGCGTGCCGCTCCGCGAACTACTGACGGTCCTCGGCCTGACTACCGAGGACCTGTCACCGCTTGTGGAACGCGCTGTCAGCCGCCCAGTGGAGGACAGCACAGCAGACCGGCGCACAGCCGCAACGCTGCGCCAGGGGTTGTGAGACTACACAAGCCGAGCCCTGCCGCACCTACCTGCCCTGGTGGCGCGGATGCGAGCGGCCGGCGTCACGGACGACGACGCTGACTCGATACGTCGCTCGTCGACGCCCTGGCTGCCGCCACCTCGCAGCTGCCGCGCAGCCCCGCGGTCTCTCTGGCGAAGCTCTCGCACGACTGCGCGGGCGACCCGCACTACTTCGGCCTGAACATCCCGTCGGCACCCGGCTGGCCGACACAATCGCCGAACTGGCAGGGCGCTCCGAACCGAGCCGCCCGGACCTGCTCCGGGCGCTGCTCGCCGACTACGGAATGATCGCCGACCGGCTGTCGGCCTCCGTGCTGCTGTACCAGGTGCAGGCGGTGGGCGACGGGCCGGTGCACGAGCGGCTACGAGAGGCAGCCACACCAGTGGCGCTGACCCTGCTCGACCTGACCCGTACCCCGCCCACCCTCGCGCCCCAGGTGCTCACCGTGGTCGAGAACCCCTCGGTCCTCGAAGCAGCCATGGCCTGCGACAGCCCGGGGCCGCTGACGTGCACCAGCGGGCAGCTCGGCAACGTCGGCCACACCCTCCTGCAGCTCGCGGGCGACCAGGGAACCCACCTGAGATACAGCGGAGACCTGGACGGGTGTGGTCTGTGGATTGCCGAGTACGTGGCCCGTGCGTACGGAGCCGAGCTGGTCGCGATGGGCGTATCGACGGTTCAAAACGCGGGCCCCGAGCCCTCATCAGTTCTTCTCGGGCGGCTCCTGGAATAGGAGAGGAGACCGTGTGGGACGCCCTGAGGGCAGGCGGGAGAGCGGTCTTCCAGGAGCACGATGCGGTACTGAGCCAGGTGCTGGGTCAGTACCGCGCCCGCCGGAGGCAGGCAGATGAGTGTCAGGTCCGCCCCCACCGAGGTGACGCGTACCTCGGTCATCGATGAGCACGACTGGATCACTGCGGATCGCGTCCGACCGGATCGGGGAGGCCCGCCCCAAGCGAGCTGGCCCTCCGAGCTCCGCCCGCTGCTAGCGCCGCATCAGGCAACGTTCGCTCTGTTCACTACCTCGCGGAGGCGTTCGTCGGCGGCGTGCGTGTTTCACCAGCTGATGTAGCGACGAAGCGGACCTTCCACCGTCACTTCCCGGACAAGCGGGAGATCCTCTTCGCGGGCTCCGAGCGGCTGCCGCCCGCCGTGGCCGAGGCGGTGCTCGCCGCGGATCCCGGACTGCCACCGCTGCGCGCGGCGCTGTCGGCCCTCCGCGAGGTCGGCACGGAGATCAGCGCGACGGTCACCGACGCCGGGCGACGCAGAGCGATCGTCCGGTCCAGTCCGGAGCTGCTGGAGCGCGAGCGCAGCAAGTCGGCCGATGTCACCGCCGCGCTGCGACACGCCCTGGAACAGCGCGGAGCCACGCCTGCCGAGGCGCACCTCGCGGCCCGCGTGGCCGCGATCGTCTCCGAGGAGGCGTTCGGCCGCTGGGCCACTGCCGAGGGGCCCTTCGAAGAGTGCTTCGACGGCGCCGAGGAGGCGCTCCGCGCCGTGCTGGCCGAGGCCACCTGAGCCCGCAGCAGACCAGGCCGACCGAGGCGGCCCGCACGGCGGGGGCCGGGGCCGGGAGCGGAGTCCTCGACAGGGCGCCGAGCCGGTCGGCGGCACTCGGGGCCGGGGTGCCGTCCGGTGCGCGGTGAAGGGGACACC
>NZ_FMCI01000328.1 GCF_900091845.1 Streptomyces sp. SolWspMP-5a-2 | reverse complement strand
CCGGGCGAAAGCGCGGGGGCCGTCGGCGGCCGGTCGGGTCCCGGCAGCGGGCGGGCGGGGCTCGACGGCGGCCGGTCGGGGCTCAGAAGCGGGCGGGCGGGGCTCGACGGCGGGGGCGGGGGTGCCACCCAAGTCGCCCAGGTCGCCGGGGCCGCCGAAGTACCCGACCTCACCGTCGCACCCGGCGCCCCCGTGACCCCCGTCACCCCCGTCACCCCCGTCACCCCCGTCACCCCCGTCACCCCCGTCACCCCCGTCACCGAGGATCTCCCTCGTCCGGCCGTGGTCCGCGGCTCGGCCTCGGTCGAGGACCAGGACCCGGTCCGCCGTGCGCCGCACCAGGGAGAGGTCGTGGCTGAGCAGCAGCACGCCCACCCCGCTGTCGGCGAGAGCGCGGACGGTGCGTCCGACGGCCTGGGCCAGGGACGGGTCGAGGCCGCTGGTCGGCTCGTCGAGGACGAGCAGGCGCGCGCCCGTGACCAGGGCGGAGGCGAGCGCCAGACGCTGCTGCTGGCCGCCGGAGAGCTGGTGCGGGAAGCGCCTGCGCACCAGGTCCCGGTCGAGCCCGGCGGCGGTCAGGCTCCGGGTGACGGCGGCGGCGCGCGCGGCCCTCCCGTCGTGCCCGAGGGCGGCTAGTTCCCGCAGCACCCCCTCCACCCGGCGGACCGGGTCGAGGACGGACTCGGGGTGCTGGGGCAGGTGGGCCACCCGTCCGGCGCGCGCGGTGCGGCGGGCCCCCGGGGTGAGGGTCAGCAGGTCCGTCCCCGCCAGCAGGACGCGTCCCGACAGGCGCACCCCGGCGCGCGAGGCGCCCAGCGCGGCCAGGCCGAGGGTGGTCTTGCCGCTCCCCGACGGTCCGACGACGGCGACCACGCCACCGGTGGGCACCGTCAGGCCGACCCCGTCGAGGAGCGGGCGCGGGCCGCCCCGCGCGTACGCCGAGATCTCCGCCAGCTCCAGCAGGGGTGCGGGGGACGCTCCGGTCATGCTCGGCCCCTCTCCCGGGCGAGGACGCGGTCGACGAGCAGGTTGCCGCCGACGCACAGCGAGGTCAGCAGACCGGCCGGGACCAGGACCGCGGCGGGCTGGGTGAACAGGGCGTCGCTGTTGCGCTCGATGAGGACCGCCCAGTCCGGTGCGGAGGCGGGCAGGCCGAGGCCGAGGAAGTTGGCGGACGCCAGCAGGTACAGCACCGTGGAGAACCGCCCGGCGGCGTCGGTGGCCAGCGGCGCCGCCACCTCCCGCGCCAGGTGCCGGAGGTGGATGTAGCCCCAGCCGTGCCCCTGCATCCGCAGCGCCTCGACGACCGTCCGCGCGCCCGGCGCGAGCGCGGCGCCGCGCACCAGGCGGGCCACGGCGGGGACCTGGAGCGCGCCCGCGACCGTCACCAGCCAGAACCAGTCGCGGCGGCCGGTCGCCGCCAGGGTCATCAGCACCAGCAGTCCGGGGAAGGCGAGGACGAGGTCGAGGGTGCGCATGACCGTCTCGTCGAGGACCCGGCGCGGGCCCGCGGCCAGCAGGCCCAGCGGGACGCCGAGCAGCGTGCCCACGGCGAGCGCGGCGAGGGCGCTGCCGACGACCGACGCGCCGCCCTCCAGCACGAGGGTGAGCACGTCGCGGCCCAGGACGTCCGTGCCGAGGGGGTGCCCCGAGCCCGGCGGCCGGGAGGGGAGGGCGCCGGGCAGGGGCGCGTCGTCCCCGGCCGCCGCCGGTCCGAGCAGCGCCACCAGCAGGGGCACGCCCAGCAGGGCCGCGGCGAGCCACGGGCGACGGCGCCGGGCGGTGGCGTCGCGGGACGTCCTCGTCGGCGGCCGGGTCATCCGGTCACCTCGCGGCGGGGCGCGAGCCGGTGGGCGACCAGGTCCCCGATCAGGTTCACCAGGACCGCGGTCGCGGAGAACAGCAGGGCGTACGTCTGCACCTGGGGCAGGTCGCGGTTCTGCACCGCCTCGACGAAGCCGTCGCCCAGGCCGCGGAACCCGAACACCGCCTCCACCAGGACGGCGCCCCCGAGCAGCCCCTCCACGCAGCGCGCGTACTGCTGCGCCGCGGGTCCCAGCGCGCCGGGCAGGACGTGCCGCAGCACGACGGTGCGCTCCCGCATCCCGAGCAGCCGCAGGTGCCCGGCGACGGCACCGTGCCGCTGGACGGCGACCGCGGCCCGTATCTGCCGTGCCAGATCACAGAGGTGACGGGCCGTCAGGACGATGACGGGCAGGACGAGCACCGCGGGCTGGGCGAGCAGCGCGGCGCCGTCCATGCCGACGGCGGTCGCGGGCAGCAGTCCGGCGGCCAGCGACACCGAGGCGACGAGCAGCAGCCCGAGCACGAACTCCGGTACGGCGTGCAGCACGACGGCCGCGGTGTTCAGCGCGCGGTCGAGGAGGCTGCCCTCGCGCAGCCCGGACAGCGTGCCCACGACCGGCGCGAGGACGGTGACGAGCAGCAGCGCGGGCAGGCCGAGCAGGAGGGTCACGCCGACGCGGCGGCCGAGGTCGTCGCCGACGGGCAGCCCGGTCGTCAGGGAGTGGCCGAGGTCGCCGGTGAGGAGGTGGGCGAGCCAGTGCCCGAAGCGGGTGAGGGCGGGCTCGTCCAGGCCCAACCGCGCGCGCAGCGCCTCTACTTGCTCCGGTGTGCCGAGTTCGCCGCGCAGCACGTCGGCGGTGTCGCCCGGCAGGAACGAGCCGACGGCGAACACGGCGACCAGCACCACCAGGCACTGCGCCAGGGCCAGCAGGCACCGCCGCAGGACGTACCCGCGCACGTCAGCTGAGGCGGACCCGGTCGAAGCGGGCCCAGTCGTGCGAGTTCGGCGGCGCGGCACGCAGCCCGCGGACCGACGACGCGATGGCGTCATTGGCGTCGGAGAAGGCCCACACCAGGAGCCCGGACTCGTCGCGCGCGAGCTTCTGGGCGCGGGCGAGCAGGCCGAGCCGTTCCTTCTCGTCGCGGCTGGTGCGGGCCCGGTCGAGGAGCGCGTCGAACGTCCGCGAGGCGTACTGCGTCTGGTTGCGGGCGGCGCCCCCGCGCACCCGCTGCTGGAGGAAGTCGGAGACCGGCAGGGTGGAGGTGGTGTTGAAGGCGGCGACGCCCTTGGTCTTGATCTCGCTGAAGTAGGTGCTGGAAGCACGGGTGTTGACGCTGAGGCGCAGCCCCACCTCGCGCAGTTGCCGCGCCATGAGGTCCGCCGCCGGTTCCCAGGCCGCGTCGACGGAGCTGGTCTCGACGGTGACGCGCAGCCCCTCGGCCCCGGCCTCCTTCACCAGGGCGCGCGCCCGGTCGACGTCGCGCTCGCGCGGCTCCAGGTCGTCGGGGTAGCCGCGCAGGCCCATCCCGAACAGGTCGTCGCCCGCCCGGCCGTGTCCGGCGAGCGCGATCCTGACCAGGGCCGCGCGGTCGATGCCCAGTTGGACGGCGCGGATCAGCCGCGGGTCGGAGAAGGGCGCGCGGCCGGTGCGCAGCAGGAGTTGCTGTGCGGTCGCCCGCTCGGCCGTCAGCAGACGGGTGCCGCTGTTCCCCTTCAGCCGCTCCACGGAGGCGCCGGCCATGTCGGCGCCGTAGTGCACCTGTCCGGACAGGAGCGCGTTGAGCCGTGCGGACTCCTCGTCGGCGGGGACGATCTCCAGTTCCGCGATGTGCGGGGCGCCGTCCCAGTGGTCCGCCCAGCGGCGGTAGCGGGCGGTGCCGCCGGGGGTGAAGGAGACGAAGGTGAAGGGTCCGGAGCCGACGGGCTTGCGGAAGTCCGTGGTGCCGTCCGGGACGATCTCGGTGCCGGGTCCGGCGAAGACGGTGGGGAACTCGAAGTTCGGGGCCTTCAGCACGAGGACGAGGGAGCGGTCGCCGTCGGCCCTGCTGGCGCCGAAGTCGATGGCGGAGAGCAGCACTTGGGACGGGGAGCCGGTCGAGGGGTCGGCGGCGCGGCGGTAGCTGTAGAGGACGTCCCGCGCGGTGACCGGGCTGCCGTCGTGGAAGCGCGCGGCGCGCAGCCGTATGCGCCAGCGGGTGCCGGAGGCGTCGCTCTCCCAGGACTCGGCGAGGCGTTCGCGGACCGACATGTCGTCCGCGTAGGTGCCGAGCGTGTCGTAGAGCGCCTTGGCACGGGCCTGGTCGACGAAGTTCGGCGCGACGTGCGGGTCCAGGGTCTCCTGGGAGCCGCCGGAGGTGAACGCGGCCCGGAACCGGTCGCCGTCTCCCCCGTCCCTGGTGTCGCCGCCGCAGCCGGTGAGCAGGCCGGTACCGGCGAGCGCCAGGGCGCCCGAGGCGGCCAGCACCCCGCGCCTGCCGGGCCCGGCCTTCGGGGACTGGGCATGCGTTGTCGTCACATCGATCCTCTCCGGGGGTCCTCGCCCCTGCTGCTGGACCGGCGACGGGTCAGTCTCCTGGCTCCCGGATCGTCGCTCGCCTCCGCCTTCCCGCCCGCGGGGTCGCGGGCAGTGGCGTGCGGGAGGGTCGCTTCCCGGTCACAGTGGCGGGACCGCGCCGGACTCGCACCGGCTTCCTGATCCCCGTCGCCTCGTGTGCTCATTGTGACGCACGTGCCGTCGGCGGCCGGAGCCCGGCGCCCTTGGGGCGGGGCCGTGACCTCGTCGGCGGTCTCCCCCCGGATCTGTCGTATCGATGCCTTTCGATGCCCGGAGTCCCGCCGGTGCGGCGACTCGGCGGCGCCCACGCGCAACCGGGCCCCACCCGGCGGGAAGCGCCGGGCGGGGCTCAGCGGTGGGTCGGTACGGGCCGGGTCTGTTCGGCGCTCAGCGGGCCTCGGGCGTTCCGGCCTTGATGCTCGTCACGAACGACGCGAAGGCTATGGCGGTCAGGTTCAGCACCGGACCGTCGGCGGCCTTGGAGTCACGGACGGGGACCACGCCGCGCGAGGCGGCGAGGTTGGCGGCGACCTCGACGCAGTTACCGCCGTTGTCGCTGTAGGAAGACTTGAACCAGCGGGGGGATTCGGTCGTCACGGGATGCCCTTTCGTACCTGCTCGATCATGGCCACGGACGCCGCCTGCGGCAGCGCTTCAGCCTGCAACTGATGGTAGGCCGCCAACAGGGGAATCACAGCCGTCGTCTCGCGTTCCAGGTGCCCCTGCATCTGCGATTCCGCGTACGCGACCACGGACAGGTCCGGCAACGTCAGCAGGTTCATAGGGAGGTTGAACGGCCGACGTTCGCCTATGTCGAACGGGGCGATCTGAAGGACGGTGTGGGGCAGTTCGGCGAAGGCCGTCAAGCGGTCGAGCTGTGCGTTCATGATCTCGGCGCCGCCGATCCGCCTGCGCACGCAGCTCTCGTCCATCACCACCAGCATCATGGGCGCGCGGGGCCGCAGCAGGGCTTCCTGCCGCTCCGCCAGGAACGCCACTCGTTCATCGGCCTGTTCGGGCGTGATGGCCCCTCGCTGTGCGGCACTGTCGGCGAGAACCCGCGCGTACTCCGGTGTCTGCAACAGTCCCGGAATGATCCCGATCTCGTACAGCCGGATCTCCGCGGCTTTGCCCTCGTAGCCGACGTATTCCGGAAATCCCTCCAGGAGCGCCCCGTGCCGGATCTCGCGCCATCCGCGCTCGAACGTGTCCGAGGTGCCCTCGATACCGAAGGCACGGTCAGTACTGCGCGAGAAACGCCGAGTTGGCGGCTTGCGACTGGTTTCCACCGCCGAAATGTGCTGACTGGAATATCCCGTCCGCTCGGCGAGCTGGTCCTGTGTCCAGCCTCGTGTCTCCCGCAAGCTGCGCAGACGCGCGCCGAATGCCGCCTCGGGCGACTCCCCGGGATTCAGATCCTTGCGGTTCACCATGACCCGACCATCCCTTCCTTCGAATCTGCCACGTTGAAGAGTTCCTGTCTGTAGCCGAATCTGAGCCTGCTTGGAGTCGTAGCACTACGGAGAGCAACGGACGGACCCCGCAAGGCCGTCCAGAAGCGGAGTCGCGTGATGCGCAATGTAGTTGGCGAGGCACCCGCTCGGGCGGGTTCGGATCAGGGCTCACTCGAAGGTGTGTCCGGCACCGGGAAGGGGTGCACCGACGCCCGTGGGGACGAGTACTCGACGTACGCGCCCTCCGGCGAGGTGTGTCCGGGGTGCTCCGTGGCGATCGGGTCGCTCGACCTGTGCCGTCGGGTGTCGGGGCCGGACGCGGGTGCGCGGGGTCGGTACTGGCACCCGGGATGCGCGCGGGGTGACGCGTGAGCGGGGCGGGTGGCGAGCCTGAGCTGCCCGCGGGCTGGACCTCGTTCCGGTCGGAGGACGGGCAGACGCTCTCCGGGGCCGTGGTGCGCGGGAGTTGGTACGCGACCGCGCCCTACGCGGGTCGGGCTCTGGACGCGGCGAGAGAACGGCTCGGACCGTACGCCGGGACGTTGGAATGCACGGTGGTGGCGGACTCGTGGGCGGAGTTGTGCGCGGCGACGGCCGCCCAGCACGAGGTGTGGGAGTCGCTGCACACGGGGGACTCCGCGTGAGGCACCGCGCGCGGACAGGCACGTCGACGCCGGTCCACGCCGTGCAGACCGTCCACGTCGTCCATGCCGTCCACGTGGCCGAAGCCGTGTCGTCAACGTCGTCCATGCCGTCCATGCCGTCAACGCCGTCCATGCCGTCCATGCCGTCGACCGGCTTTCCGGCCGGTCCCCCGTGAGGTGCCTGATGCGTCCGTGCACCGCGGTCGTCCTGGCGCCGCTGGCGCTGTGGGAGTTCGCCCGCCTCGACGGTCCGCCGGTCACGGTGGTCGGCCCGTGGGAACCGTGGCAGCGGTGCCGGATCGCTCTGTGGCACAGGGGTGATCACGCCTCGCGTTTCGGTGACCGGGATGACGATCCGGACCATGCGCTGTGGCTCCTGTGGTCCACGGGCGGCAGCCCCCGGATCGGGTGGCAGCGCTTCTGCGGGCAGTTCACACCCGGCCGGGACGACGTGTGCACCTTCTTCTCCGGCCATCCCCGGGAGCACTCGTGGGATGTGGTCGACCCGGCCGTCGAGAGGCTGTGGCGTCAGTACAAGGTGAACGGGGCGGGATTCCCGAAGACGGTGCGCGGGCGGGAGACCGGCGGGTGAGCGGAGGGCCGGCGCTCAGGTGGAGTCGCGCACCACCAGTTCCGTCGGCAGGGTCATCTGCTGCCGGGGCGCGCCGTGCCGCGTGATGTCGGTGAGGATGCGGGCCATGGTCCGCCCGAGTTCCTCCACGGGCTGCCGCACCGTCGTCAGCGGCGGATCGGTGTGCCGGGCGAGGATGGAGTCCTCGAACCCGATCACGGCGACGTCGTCCGGTACCCGGCGCCCCTGCCGCCGGAGTTCGGCCAGGGCCCCCACCGCCATGAGGTCGGAGGCGGCGAAGACGGCGTCGAGGTCGGGGCGGCGTTCGAGAAGCAGCCGCATGGCGCGGCCGCCGCCCTCCTCGGTGAAGTCGCCCGCCTCGACGAGTTCCGCCGCCGCGGGCGCCCCCGCCTCCTCGTGCGCGGCCCGCCAGCCCTCCAGCCTGCTGCGGCCGACGTCCATGTCCAGCGGCCCGGTGATGGTGGCGATCCGTCCGCGTCCGCGGCCCAGCAGATGGCGCACCGCGGCGGCGGCTCCTCCGGCGTTGTCCGAGTCGACGTAGCTCAGCCGTTCTCCGGCGTCCCGGCGGCCCGCCAGCACCGTGGGCAGGCCCATCTCCTCCAGCATCGCGGGCAGTTGGTCCCGGGCGTGCACCGAGACCAGCAGCACGCCGTCCACCCTGCGGGCGGCGACCGTGTCGGTCAACTGGTCGCGCTCGGCCCGGTCCCTGACCAGCATCAGCTGCAACTGCGTCCGGGTCTCGGCGAGGGCCCCGCTGACCCCGCGGATCAGCGCGGCGAAGAACGGTTCCGAGCCGAGCCTGCTCTCCGACTCCGGGATCACCAGAGCCACCGCGTCGGTCCGGTTGGTCACCAGGCCCCGGGCCACGGAGTTGGGCACGTAGTTGAGTTCCTTGATCGCGGCGAGGACCCTGGCCCGCGCGTCGGCACTGACCAGGTCCGAGCCGTTGACGACACGGGAGACCGTGGTGCGGCCGACTCCGGCGCGGGCGGCGACCGTCTTGATCGTGGGACGGCGATTGCCGGTCATGCACTCCCCCTCAACGGCCGCGGAGGCGGCGCCTGTCGCAAAGGTGACCTGCGGCATCTTCGCAGATCCCGCTGTGGCCGACGCACGGCCCGGCCCCGGGCGCGCGAGGCCCGGCACGGGCGCCCCGGTGACAACTTGCTTTCGGGTCATTGACAGACCGGGGCCGCTCCCACGAGTCTTCACAACGCCGTTGGGAACGTGCCCACCACTTTTGGGCACGTTCCCAACGCGTCCGGAAGCCGTCTCACCCCTCGCCGTCTCCCCCGCGGACCTCCCCCCGCGACGGATCGGCGCCATCGCCAGGAGGAGATCCATGGGCACGCTCGGTTCGTTACGCGGAAGGGCGGTGGCGGCGGTCGCGGCCGTCGGCGCGCTGACGCTCCTCGCCGGCTGCGGCGGCAGCGGCGACTCGGCCACCGGCGGTGGCAAGAAGGACGGCAAGGTCACCATCACCATGGGCATGTACGGCGTGATGGGGATCAAGGAGACGGGGCTCCTGGAGCAGTACGAGAAGGAGAACCCCGGGGTCGAGATCAAGGCCGAGGTCGCCGGGGACGAGCAGACGTACTACACCGCGTTGCAGACGAGGCTCGCCGCGGGCAAGGGCCTCAAGGACATCCAGGGCATCGAGATCGGTCGGGCCAAGGAGATCACCGAGACCCAGGCGGACAAGTTCGCGGACTTCTCCGGCGTCGCCGGGCTCGATCACTTCCTGCCCTGGAAGGAGTCCCAGATCAGCACCGGGGACGGCAAGGTGCTGGGGCTCGGCACGGACATCGGCCCGATGGCCGTCTGCTACCGCAAGGACTACTTCGAGCAGGCGGGCCTGCCCACCGACCGCGAGAAGGTCGCCGAGCTGTGGGCGGGCGACTGGTCGAAGTACGTCGAGGTCGGCCGCACCTTCAAGAAGGACTTCAAGGGCGGCCGCGTCTCCTACATGGACGCCGTCAGCGGCCTGTTCAACGCCATGGTCTACGGCTACCCCGAGCAGTACTACGACGACAAGGGCGAGCTGATCTACGACAAGAACCCGGCCGTCAAGGAGGCGTGGAACCTCGCCGCCGACGCCGCCGAGGACGGGCTGAGCGCCAAACTCCGCCAGTTCCAGCCCGGTTGGGACCCCGGTCTGGCCAACGGCACCTTCGCCACCGCCGTCTGCCCGGCGTGGATGCTCAGCCACATCAGCGAGAAGGCCGGGGCCGCCAACAAGGGCAAGTGGGACGTCGCCAAGGCGCCCAAGGGAGCCAACTGGGGCGGTTCCTTCCTGGGCGTGGTCGAGCAGAGCCCGGTGAAGGAGGAGGCCAAGAAGCTCGTCGCCTGGCTGACCGCGCCCGAGCAGCAGACCCACATCTTCACGAAGATCGGGAACATCCCCTCGTCCAGGACCGCGCTGGAGAGCGCCGCCGTGAAGAACGCCAGGTCCGCGTACTTCAGCGACGCCCCGATCGGCCAGATCTTCGGCGCCGCGGCCAAGGAGATCCCGGACAAGCAGGTCCTCGGCCGCAAGGACGGCACGATCAAGGACACGTTCTCGCAGGGCCTGAGCCTGATCGAGCAGCAGGGCACCGCGCGCGACAAGGCGTGGAGCACCACGACGGGGCGCATCGAGAAGGCGGTCCGCTGACCTTCCGCCCCCGCGGCCTCCGGGCCCGCACGCCGTCGTCCGGCGGGCGGGCCCGGGGCGCCGCACGCGCCACCCCCACCCCCACTCTCGCTCTCGCTCTCGCTCTCGGGAAGGAAGTCCGGTGGCCACCTCCACCACCAACGAGCCGCTCGGCGGGACGCCGTCCGGTCCGCCGTCGCCCGCCGACGGCGCGGGGACCGGTCGGCGGCTCGGCGCGCTGCTGCACCGGCTCGACGTCAAGGGCGCCCCCTACGCGTTCGTCGCGCCGTTCTTCGTGATCTTCGCGGCGTTCAGCTTCTACCCGCTCGTGTACACCTCGTGGATCTCGCTGCACGACGTGGAACTGGCGACCCTGGACGTCATGAAGTGGGTCGGGTTCGGCAACTACGTCGACCTCTGGGGCGACTCCCGGTTCTGGAACGCGCTGCGGAACACGATCAGCATCGGTGTCCTCTCCACGGTGCCGCAGCTGATGATGGCGCTGGGCCTGGCTCACCTGCTCAACTACCGGATGCGCGCCTCGCTGTTCTTCCGGGTCGCCTCGCTGGTGCCGTACGCCACGTCGGTCGCGGCGGCCGCCCTCGTCTTCACCATGATCTTCGAGCGCGACTTCGGGATGATCAACTGGGCGCTCGGGACGGTCGGCGTGGACCCGGTCTCCTGGGAGGCGGAGAAGTGGCCCGCCCAGACCGCGATCTCCACGATGGTCATCTGGCGCTGGACCGGCTACAACGCGCTGCTCTACCTGGCCGCGATGCAGGCCGTGCCCGCCGACCGCTACGAGGCGGCCGCCCTCGACGGGGCCTCGCGGTGGCAGCAGTTCACCCACGTCACGATCCCCGGGATCCGCGCGACCATCGTCTTCACCATCGTGCTCTCGACGGTCGGCGCCACCCAGTTGTTCGGCGAACCGCTGATCTTCGGCCAGGGCCCCAACGGTGTCACCGGCGGTGCCGACAACCAGTACCAGACGCTCGGGCTGCTGCTCTACGAGGAGGGCTGGAAGAACTACCAGATGGGCCGGTCCGCCGCCGTCGCCTGGGCCATGTTCCTGCTGCTCGTTCTCGCCTTCGCCGCGCAGCGCGTCCTCGCGCGCCTGCGGGCCCGTCAGTCCTGATCCGGAGTCGTCATGACCCTGCACAGCCTCCCGGTCCGGACGGACGTCCCGGCCCGGTCCTCCGCCGGGAAGCCTCCCGGCCCCGGCCGCCGCCCGCTGTGGCGCGGGCGCGCCGGCCGCCAGCACCACGCGGGCCCGCTGGCCTACCTCCTGCTCGGCCTGATGACGGTGCTGTCGCTCTTCCCGCTCTACTGGACGATGGTCGCCGCGTCGACCGACAACACGCGGGTCAGCCAGACACCGCCGCCGTTCCTGCCGGGGCCGAACCTGTTCAGCAACCTCTCCCGGGCCTGGGACGAGGCGGCCATGGGCAAGGCGATGCTCAACAGCCTCATCGTCGCCGGGACGATCGCCCTCTCCACGGTGATGTTCGCGACCCTCGCCGGATTCGCGTTCGCCAAGCTCCGCTTCAAGGGGCGCCAGGCCCTGCTGACCCTGGCGATCGGCACCATGCTCGTCCCGCCGCAGCTCGGCGTCGTGCCCCTCTTCATGCTGATGTCGGACCTGGGCTGGTCGCAGCAGTTGCCCGCCGTCATCTTCCCGACGCTGGTCAGCGCCGTCGGCGTCTTCTTCATGCGCCAGTACCTCGCCGAGGCGCTGCCGGACGAGCTGGTCGAGGCGGGGCGCGTGGACGGGGCGCACTCGCTGCGGATCTTCTGGAGCATCGTGCTGCCCGTGGCGCGGCCCGCGATGGCCGTCCTGTTCATGATCACGTTCGTGCACGCGTGGAACGACTTCTTCTGGCCGTTCGTGGTGCTCGACATGACCAACCCGACGGTTCCCGTCGCTCTCACCCAGCTGAGCGCGGGGTACGTCCGCGACCAGTCGCTCATCATGGCGGGCGCGCTCCTCGGCACCCTTCCGCTGCTGCTGATGTTCGTCGTCTTCGGCCGCCAGATCGTCAGCGGCATCATGACCGGGGCCGTCAAGGGCTGACCCGCCGCTCCGTCAGGGACCCGCGGTCCACCGCCGGTCCGCCCCTCCCCGCACTCCAGCAAAGGACTCACGTGGTCACCGCCGCACGACAGCCCGCGCCCGCCCAGGACGCCGCACGCGCCTTCCCCGAGGACTTCCTCTGGGGGTCCGCGACCGCCTCCTACCAGATCGAGGGGGCCGCGACGGAGGACGGCCGGACGGCGTCCATCTGGGACACCTACGCCCGCACCCCCGGTCGCGTCCGCAACGGCGACACCGGTGACGTCGCCACCGACCACTACCACCGCTGGCGCGAGGACGTCGCGCTCATGGCCGACCTCGGCCTCGGCGCCTACCGCTTCTCCCTGGCCTGGCCGCGGATCCAGCCGACCGGCCGGGGCCCGGCCGCGCAGCGGGGCCTGGACTTCTACCGGCGGCTGGTGGACGAGCTGCTCGACAAGGGCATCCAGCCCGTGGCCACCCTCTACCACTGGGACCTGCCGCAGGAGGTGGAGGACGCCGGGGGCTGGCCGGAGCGCGGGACGGCCGAGCGGTTCGCCGAGTACGCGGCGCTGGCGGCCGACGCGCTCGGCGACCGGGTGAGCACCTGGACGACGCTCAACGAGCCGTGGTGCAGCGCCTTTCTGGGCTACGGCTCGGGGGTGCACGCCCCCGGCCGCACCGACCCGGTCGCGGCGCTGCGGGCCGCCCACCACCTCAACCTCGGGCACGGGCTCGCCGTGACGGCGCTGCGGGAGCGGGTACGGGCCGACGCGCGGGTCTCGGTGACGCTCAACATCCACCAGGTGCGCGCGCTCACCGGCAGCGAGGGGGACGCCGACGCGGTCCGCCGGATCGACGCCCTCGCCAACCGGGTCTTCACCGGGCCGATGCTGCGCGGGGCGTATCCGCACGACCTGCTCCAGGACACCGCGAAGCTGACCGACTGGTCCTTCGTCCGGGACGGCGACCTGCGCGGGTGCCACCAGCCGCTGGACTTCCTGGGCGTCAACTACTACGCGCCCACGGTCGTCTCGGCGGCCGACGGCACCGGCACGCACACCTCCGACGGCCACGGCCGGAGCGCGCACAGCCCCTGGCCGGGCGCCGACCAGGTCGCCTTCCACCAGCCGCCGGGCGAGACCACCGCCATGGGCTGGGCCGTCGACCCGAGCGGTCTGTACGACCTGCTGCGCGGTCTCTCCGCCGAGTTCCCGCGGACGCCGCTGGTCATCACGGAGAACGGCGTGGCCTGCGACGACTACGTCGACCCCGCGGGCCAGGTCAACGACCCCGCCCGGATCGCCTACGTGCGCGGTCACCTCGCCGCCGTCCACCGCGCGATCGCAGACGGCGCCGACGTCCGCGGCTACTTCCTGTGGTCGCTCCTGGACAACTTCGAGTGGGCCCACGGCTACGGCAAGCGCTTCGGCACCGTGTACGTGGACTACCCGACCGGCGCCCGGATCCCGAAGGCCAGCGCCCGCTGGTACTCCGAGGTGGTCCGCAGCGGGGTGCTGCCCGCGAACTGACCGTCGGGGCGCCCGGAAAGGGCGTCGACCGACCGGCGGGGGCGCCCGGAAAGGGCGCCCCCGGGGGCCGGACGCCGGGGTGGCACTGCCCCCGGCGGGACCACGGACCCGATCTGACACGTCCCCCGCGCCCCGGTCACCGGGGCGCGTTCCCGGCCCGCCCGGAGACCTGACGTGCGCCCCAGGAGCACCCCGGGCCGCGCCGTCCTCCCGGGCGGGCCGCCGCGCGCGTGCCGACGCATCCGCCGCGCACGCCGACGCATCGGCCGGGAGCGTCCCGGGACATCCGACCACTGCGGCCGCCGCTCCCACGAGAGCGGGCCCTCGGCGCGTCCGGCGCGCCGCCTGCCCCCGCGAGCGCGCGGCACGCGCGGACTGCGCGCATGGCACCCGGTGCCCTCAACCCCCTGGTCAGGGGCCGGAATGTGACCCTACGCACCCGTAGCCGGACACCGCGTCGGACGGCGCGTGCTCATGAGAGCAAAAATTCCAGCATGTGTTGCCGGGAGGTAAACAGCGGACCTACTGTCCCTCGCCAGGACCACATCAGGAGGCCCACATGCGTATCCATCGCATTTCAGGGATCTTTATCGCGACATCAGCCATCGCGTCACTGGCGGCCTGTTCGGTCTCCACCACGCCGGGCGGCTCGGACCAGGCCGCGGGCAAGAAGTCGGACACCCTGTCCATCGGCTTCAGCCAGGCCACCCAGCAGTCGCCGTTCTACGTCCAGTTGCGCGAGGGCGCGGAGAAGGCGGCCGAGAAGGCCGGGGCCAAGCTGAACTTCGCGGACGCCGGTGACGACGTCACCAAGCAGAACAACGACATCCAGGACCTCATCACCCGCGGCGTCGACGTCCTGCTGATCAACCCCGTCGACCCCAAGGGCGTCCAGGCCGGGATCGCGGCGGCCAAGGCGGCGGGGATCCCCGTGGTCACCGTCGACCGCCCGGTGCCCTCCGGAGCCGCCGCCCACGTCGGCCGCGACAACAAGGAGATGGGCCGGCTCGTCGGCGCCGAGGTCGCCAAGTCCCTCGGCGCGAAGGGCGGCAAGGTCATCGAGATCAAGGGCGACGCGGGAGGCGCCGTGGCCCGGGACCGCAGCGCCGGGTTCCATGAGGCCGTCGCCGCGAACAAGAAGATCAAGATCGTCGCCGGTCCCTACTGCGACTACATCCGCTCCAAGGCCGTCACCGCCATGCAGGACCTCCTCCAGACCAACCCGGACGTCAAGGCGGTGTACGCGCACAACGACGACATGGCCCTCGGCGCGCTCCAGGTCCTCAAGGAGAACGGCCGGACCGACGTCAAGGTCGCCGGGGTCGACGGCCTGATGGAGGCCGTCAAGTCCATCGCGGCCCGCGGTCCCTACCTCGCCACCGCCCTCAACGACCCGATCTCCCTGGGCGCCACCGCCGTCGGCACCGCGCTCGACGTGCAGGCGGGCAAGAAGGTCGACGCCTCCGTCGACGCCGGCACCGGGCTCGTCGACGCCTCCAACGCCTCCTCCTACACCGGTTCCACCACCTTCGCCCTCGCGGGCAAGGAGTGACCCCGCCCACCGCCCCGCTGCCCGGCGCCCCCGCGCCCGGCCCCGTCCGAGAGAGCGGAAACCCCATGCCACAGACCATGCGCGCCGCCCTGCTGCACGCCCCGGGCGACATCCGCGTCGAGGAGGTCCCGGTTCCGGAACCCGCCCCGAACGAGGCGCTCGTGCGCGTCGCGGCCTGCGGCGTCTGCGGCTCCGACATACCGCGCATGCTCCGGCCGGGCGGCTCGTACCTGCTGCCGCTGATCTGCGGCCACGAGTTCTCCGGGCACGTCGTCGCCCTCGGCGCCGAACTCGCCGCGGCCGGGACCGTCGCCGAGGGCGACCTCGTCGCCGTCCCGCCGCTGATCCCCTGCCGCCGCTGCGCCCCCTGCGCCCAGGGCCACTTCAGCCTCTGCGAGGACTACGACTACTTCGGCAGCCGCCGGGCCGGTGCCTACGCCGAGTACGTCACCGTCCCCGCGGGCAACCTGATGGTCCTGCCCGCCGACCTCGACCCGCGGGCCGCCGCCATGCTCGACCCGGCCGCCATCGCCCTGCACGCGATCTGGCGCACCAAGCTGCGCACCGGCCACCGCGTCGCCGTCGTCGGGGCGGGGCCGATCGGCCTGTTCGCCGTCCAGTGGGCGCGACTGGCCGGGGCGAGCGAGGTCCTCTCCATCGACGTGAGCGAGCAGAAGGCCGCCATGGCGCTGGAGGCGGGCGCCACCCACACCGCCGCCACCCCGCAGCGCGCCGCCGAACTCGCCGGCCACGGCTACGACGTGATCATCGAGTCGGCGGGCGTACCGGCCACCGCCGACCAGGCGGTCACCCTCGCCGCCCGGCACGGGCAGGCCGTCTTCATCGGCATCCCGCACGACCCGGTGGTCCTGCCCAAGGCGACCTTCAGCAACTTCCTGCGCCGGGAGGTCACCCTGCACGGTGCCTGGAACTCGTTCTCGGCGCCGTTCCCCGGCGACGAGTGGCGCACCGCCGCACGGGCCATGGGCGACGGCAGCCTCCGCTGGAAGTTCATGATCACCCACGAACTGGGCCTGGACGACCTCTCCTCGACCCTGCACAGCCTCGGCGAGCGCTCGGTCTTCAGCTCCAAGGTCCTCTTCCTGCCGAACGGAGACCGCCCATGACCGCGCTCCTCGCCATCGACCTGGGGACAGAGAGCGCCCGCGTCGCCGTCTACAGCGCCGACGGCGAGGAACTCGGGCGCAGCCAGAGCGGCTACCCGACCTCGTTCCCGCACCCCGGCCGCGCCGAGCAGAACCCCGAGGACTGGTGGCGGGCCGTCGTCACCGCCACCCGGGCCGCCGTCGCCGAGGCCGGTGCGCCGCCGGTCGCCGGGGTCGCCGTCGCCACCACCGCCTCGACGGTCGCCGTGCTGGACGGCGACGGACGGCCGCTGCGCCCCGCGCTGCTGTGGATGGACAGCAGGGCCAGCGCGGAGTCCGAGCTGACCGCCCGCTCCTCCCATCCGGTGCTGCGGTACTCGGGCGGCTCGGACGCGGTGGAGTGGCTCGTGCCGAAGGCCATGTGGCTGGCCCGCGAGGAACCGGACGTCTACCGCGCCGCCCGCCGCGTCACCGAGGCCGTCGACTACCTCGTGTGGCGGCTCACCGGCGAGTGGACCGGCTCACGGATGAACGCCGTCTGCAAGTGGAACTACGACCCGCGCGGCGGCGGACTGCCCGACGACCTCTACGCCGAGTTCGGCGTCCCCGACCTGCGCGACCGGCTCCCGGAGCGGATCGTGCCCGTGGGCGGTGCGGTGGCCCCGGTCAGGGCCGCCGTCCGCGACGAACTCGGCATCACCGGCGCGGCGATGGTCGCCGCGGGGGGCATCGACGCCCACCTCTCGCTGCTCGCCGTGGGCGGCGCGCGCCCCGGCCGGGTCTCGGTGGTCTCCGGCACGTCCACCGCGTTCGTCACCGAGATCGACGAACCCGTCTTCCCGCCGACCGTCTGGGGCCCGTACCCGGACGCCCTCACCACCGGCCGCTGGCTGGTGGAGGGCGGTCAGGTCACCTCCGGGTCCGTGCTGACCTGGGCGGGCGAGCAACTGCTCGGCACCCCGCGGGCGCACCTCGCGGGGCTCATCGAGGAGGCGGCCGCGCTGCCGCCCTGCTCGCACGGACTCATGGTCCTGGACTACTTCATGGGCAACCGCACCCCGCTGCGCGACCCCCGGCTGCGGGGCGCGGTCCTCGGGCTGACGCTCGGCAGCAGGCCCGCGGAGGTGTACCGGGCGGCGGTGGAGGGCGTCGCCTACGGCACCCGGCAGGTCCTGGAGTCCTTCGTCGACGGCGGTGTCCCGGTCGACGAGGTGTACGTCTCCGGCGGGATCCGGCACAACCCGCTCTGGCTGCGCACCACGGCCGACGTCCTGGGCCGCCCGCTGCGCCTGGTGGCCGACGACAACCTGACCCTGCGCGCCTGCGCGGTCACCGCCGCCACCGGCTGCGGCCAGGCCGCCTCTCTCACCGAGGCCGCGGCGGGTTTCGCCCCCCGGGTGCGGATCGTGGAGCCCGACACCGCGCACCGCGACGCCCTCGAACAGGGCTACGCCGACTACCGGGCCGCCACCGACGCCACCCGCCCCCTCGCCCACCGGCTCAGCGCACCCGGCCGCTGGGAGGGCTCGGCGCCCCGCGCCACCGCGCACGCGGCGGACGTCGGGGCACGCCGGGTCCGCGACCACCGGCCCGTCTGACCCGTGACATGGACCAGGAGGTCCGGATGACCAGCCACGAGGACGAGTACCTGCTCTACCAGGTCGCCTCCCTGTACTACGAGCAGAACAGGACCCAGGAACAGATCGGCGCGGAGCTCCACTTCACCCGGTGGAAGGTCGGGCGCCTGCTCTCCGAGGCGAGGGACGCCGGGATCGTCCGCATCGAGGTCGTCCACCCCAAGGCCCGCATGCGTGACCTGGAGGAACGGCTCCGCGACGTCTTCGGACTGCGCGACGCGGTGGTCGTGGCCGCCGACCAGAGCGACGACGAGCGGCTGCGGGCCCGCGTCGCCGAGGCGGGCGCGGAGTACCTCGCCCGGCTCCAGCCCGCACCGCGGCAACTGGGCGTCTCCTGGGGCCGCACGCTCGACCTCCTCGCCGCCCGGCTCCAGCACGGCTGGGCCGACGGGGTGCACGTCGTGCAGATCAACGGCGGGCTCAGCCGCTCCCGCACCCCCACCTCGGCGCAGGACATGGCGGGTCGGATCGCGCACCTCGCCCGCGGCACCCTCAGCGTGCTCCCGGTGCCCTCCATCGTGGAGAAGGAGGCCACCCGGCGTCTGCTGGAGGAGGACAGCGCGGTCGTCGACGTGCTCACCCAGGCCGCCTCCGCGGACACCGTCCTCTTCAGCCCCGGCGGCATAGGCGCCGACTCCGTGCTGGTCGGCTCCGGCTACCTCACCGCCGACGACCTCGCGGGCCTGGCCGCCGCGGGCGCGGTCGGGGACGTCGCGGGCCGGTTCATCGACGCGCGCGGCGCGATCGTCGACCCCTCCCTCGACGACCGCACCCTCGGGCTGCCCCTCGACCACCTGCGCTCCGCCGCCGTCTCGGTCGCCGTCGTCTCCGGCACCGCCAAGCACGCGGTCTGCGCGGCCGTCGTCTCCAGCGGCCTCTGCAACACCCTCGTCACCGACCACCACACCGCCACCCGGCTGCTCGACACGGCCGCGGCGGACCGGCGTTGAACGCCGGCGTCCCGGTCACCCGGAAAGGAGGAACCGTGCACAAGCCCGACACCGCCCCGCCGCGGCTCGTCATGCGCGGCATCGTCAAACGCTTCCCCGGCACCCTCGCCAACGACGGCGCCGAACTGATCGTGCGCCCGGGTGAGACCCACTGCCTGCTCGGCGAGAACGGCGCGGGCAAGAGCACGCTGATGAAGATCCTCGCCGGGTCCTACCGGCCCGACGAGGGCGAGATCCTGCTCGACGGCGAACCCGTCGAACTCACCGGGCCGCAGGCGGGTCTCGCGCACGGCATCGCGGTGATCTACCAGGAGCTCGACCTGGTGCCCGATCTGACGGTGGCGCAGAACCTGCTCCTCGGCCACGCCCCGTCCCGCGGCCCCTTCGTCCGGCGGGCCCGGCGGGCCGCGCTGGCCCGGGAGGCCGTCGACAGGGTGGGCGGCGACTTCGACGTCGACACCCCGGTCCGCGACCTGCCCATCGCCGCGCAGCAGCTCACCGCCATCGCCAAGGCCCTCACCGCCGACGCCCGGATCATCGTCATGGACGAGCCGTCCGCCACCCTCGGCGAGACCGACCTGCGCAGGGTCTTCGAGGTCATCCGCTCCCTCACCGCCCAGGGTCGGTCCGTCATCTACATCTCGCACCGTCTGGAGGAGGTGCTGGAGATCGGCGACCGCGCCACCGTCCTGCGCGACGGGCGCACGGTCGCCGTCCGCGACCTGGCGGGCACCACCGCCGACCGGTTGGTCGACGACATGATCGGCCGGGCCACGGCCCTCACCGGCACCACCGACCGCCCCAGGCCCGAGGGCCCGCCCCTGCTGGACATCGCGGCCGTGCGCAGCCCCGGCCTCGTCGACGTCTCCGGGATCCAGGTGCGCGCCGGGGAGATCGTCGGGCTCGCCGGGCTCGGCGGGGCCGGGCGCACCACGCTCCTCAAGGCGCTGTTCGGGGACAGCCGTGCCGCGGTCTCCGTCACCCTCGACGGCGCCCCGGTCAGACTGCGCAGCCCCGCCGCGGCCGTCCGGGCGGGCCTGGCCCTGGTCCCCGAGAGCCGCAAGGAGCAGGGCCTCATGCCCGGTCTCTCGGTCAGCCGCAACGCCGCCGTCGCCGCGCTCTCCGCGCCGCCCTGGCTCGCCCCGCGCGGCCGCGGGCGCCGGCTGTCCGCGCCGGTCCTCGACGGCCTCGGTGTCCGCTGCTCCTCCCCCGACCAGCCGGTCGGGAAGCTCTCGGGCGGCAACCAGCAGAAGGTCGTCCTGGCCAAGTGGATCACCAAGGGGTCCCTGAAGGTCCTTCTCCTCGACGAACCCACCCGGGGCCTCGACGTCGGCGCCAAGGCCGACCTCTACCGGCAGGTCCGCGCTCTCGCCGACCAGGGCGTCGCCGTCCTGCTGGCCAGCAGCGAACTGGGCGAACTGACCGCCAACGCGGACCGGATCTGGGTCCTGCACGAGGGCCGCAACGTCGCCTGCTTCGACCCCCGCACCACCGACGAGAACGACATCGCGCACACCGTCGTCACCGGCACCGTCCCGGCGGGCGCGACCACCGCCCGAGCGACACCCCCTGGAGCACCGTCATGAGCACACCCACCACGGCGGCCGATCAGACCGCGGCCACCGGCCCCCGGAGTCCGGGGAAGGACTCGGCCAGGCGCCGGGGCACCGAGCTGATCGTCCGCTTCAACCTCGTCCTGGTCTTCCTCGCGCTCTGCGCGGTCGCGAGCGTCCTCGCGCCGGAGTTCCTGACCACCCGCAACATGTCCAACCTGCTCCAGCAGTCCGCGCTGACCGGGATCGTCGCGGTCGGGATGACCCTGGTCATCCTCACCGCCGGGATCGATCTGTCGGTCGGGAGCGTCGCCGCCTTCGGCGGGATGACCGTCGCGCTGCTGATCGACAAGGACCTGAACTTCCTGCTGGCCATCGCGGTCAGCGTCGCGGCCGGAGCGGTCTTCGGCGCCGTCATGGGCGGCCTCTCCGCGTACCTCTCGCTACCGGCGTTCATGACCACTCTGGCCGGGCTGACCGCCATCCGGGGGCTCACCTACCTGCTGACCGACGGCGAGCCCGCGGGCGGGGACGTCCCGCACGCCTTCCAGCTCCTCGGCGGCGGATTCGTCGGCTACGTGCCCATCGTCGGCCTGATCTTCGTCGCCGTCGCCGCCGGTGCCGGACTCCTGCTGCGCACGACGACCTTCGGCGAGTACATCTACGCCGTCGGCAGCAACAAGGAGGCCGCCCGGCTCTCCGGACTGCCCGTCCGGGCGGTCGTCACCGCCGTGTTCGCCATCTCCGGGGCGCTCGCCGCCCTCGCGGGCGTGCTGCTCACCTCGCGTCTCACCATCGGCCAGCCCACCGCGTTCAACGGCCTCGAACTCGACGCCATCGCCGCCGTCGTCCTCGGCGGCACCAACCTCTTCGGCGGACGCGGTGGCGTCATGGGCACCTTCGTCGCCGTCCTGCTGCTGTCGGTGCTGCGCAACCTCTGCAACCTGATGGGCCTCGGCTCCTTCTTCCAGATGGTCGTGACCGGCC
The DNA here is from genome assembly GCF_900091845.1 of Streptomyces sp. SolWspMP-5a-2. Classification (GTDB taxonomy): domain Bacteria; phylum Actinomycetota; class Actinomycetes; order Streptomycetales; family Streptomycetaceae; genus Streptomyces; species Streptomyces doudnae. Next base: position 30,399 of record NZ_FMCI01000328.1, on the reverse strand, counting down.
TGATCCTCGTCGTCGCCCTCGTCCTCAACATGCTGATAGAGAAGCGGGGTTCCCGTGCCTGACACCGTCGCGACCTGGACAGCCCCCGGCAACGCCGTGCTCCGCGCGAGCCTGGACGCGCTCCCCGGCGTGGACGAGGCCGGTGTGCACGCGCGGGTCGCCGCCCTCGCCACCCGCTCGGTCAAGACCTCCGCCAAGGCCCGCGCCATCGATCTCGCCGTCCGGATGGTCGACCTCACCACCCTGGAGGGCGCGGACACCCCGGGCAAGGTGCGTGCCCTGGCCGCGAAGGCGCTCAGGCCCGACGCGTCCGCCCCGGACGTGCCGCCGGTCGCCGCCGTCTGCGTCTACCCCGACCTCGTCCCCGTCGCCGTACGGGCCCTGCGCGGGAGCACCGTCGGGGTCGCCTCGGTGGCGACGTCCTTCCCCGCCGGACGGGCTCCGCTGGAGGCGCGCCTCGCCGACACCCGCGCGGCCGTCGCGAGCGGCGCCACCGAGATCGACATGGTGATCGACCGCGGCGCCTTCCTCACCGGCGACTACCGCAAGGTCTACGACGAGATCGTCGCCGTCAGGGAGGTCTGTGCGCGGTCCGACGGCGAACCCGCCCATCTCAAGGTCATCCTGGAGACCGGTGAACTCGCCGGCCACGACGACGTGCGCCGGGCCTCCTGGCTGGCGATGCACGCGGGGGCCGACTTCATCAAGACCTCCACCGGCAAGGTCTCCCCCGCCGCCACCCCCGACGTCACCCTGGTCATGCTCCAGGCCGTACGGGACTTCCGCGCCGCCACCGGCCGCCAGGTGGGCGTCAAACCCGCGGGCGGCATCCGCACCACCAAGGACGCGCTGCGCAACCTCGTCCTGGTCGAGGAGACGGTCGGCGCCGACTGGCTCGACCCGCGCTTCTTCCGGCTCGGCGCCTCCAGCCTCCTCAACGACCTGCTGATGCAGCGCGCCAAGCTGACGACCGGCACGTACTCCGGTCCCGACCACTACTCCGCGGACTGAAAGGGACCAGAACCCATGCCCCGCCCTCTCTCCCCCGCCGACGGCGCCCCGGCCCGCCCGGCACCGCTCGGCTACGCGCCCGCGCCCGAGTCGCGCGCGTCCGTCCGGCTCAGGCCGGCCTACGGCCTCTTCGTCGACGGGTCGTTCACCGAGCCGGGCGACGCGACGTTCACCTCCGTCAACCCCGCCGACGAGCAGCCCCTCGCCGAGGTGACCACCGCGACCGAGGCCGACCTCGACCGTGCCGTCGCCGCGGCCCGCCGCGCCTTCGACGGCGTCTGGTCGCGCACCAGCCCGGCCGAACGCGGCAAGTACCTCTACCGCATCAGCCGGATCATCCAGGACCGCGCGCGTGAACTGGCCGTCCTGGAGAGCCTGGACAACGGCAAGCCGATCAGGGAGAGCCGCGACGTCGACATCCCGCTCGCCGCCGCCCACTTCTTCTACTACGCCGGGTGGGCCGACAAGCTCCCGTTCGCCGTCCCCGGGGTCCCCGCGCCCCGGCCGGTGGGGGTCGCCGCGCAGGTCATCCCGTGGAACTTCCCGCTGCTGATGCTCGCCTGGAAGATCGCCCCGGCCCTCGCGGCGGGCAACACCGTGGTGCTGAAACCCGCCGAGACCACCCCGCTCACCGCCCTCGCGTTCGCCGAGATCTGCCAGGAGGCGCAGCTCCCGCCCGGTGTCGTCAACATCGTCACCGGCGCGGGCGGGACCGGACGCGCCCTCGTCTCCCACCCCGGGGTCGACAAAGTCGCGTTCACCGGTTCGACGGACGTCGGCCGGGAGATCGCCCGTGCCGTCGCGGGCACCGGCACCCGCCTCACCCTGGAACTCGGCGGCAAGGGCGCCAACATCGTCTACGCGGACGCCGCGCTCGACCAGGCGGTGGAGGGCATCGTCACCGGCATCTTCTTCAACCAGGGGCACGTGTGCTGCGCCGGTTCGCGGCTGCTGGTCCAGGAGTCGGTGGCCGAGGAGGTCGTGGGGCGCCTCAAGGAGCGCGTCACCCGGCTCCGCCTCGGCGACCCCCTCGACAAGAACACCGACATCGGCGCCATCAACTCGGCCGCCCAGCTCGCCCGGATCCAGGACCTCGCCCGCGCCGGGCGTGAGGAGGGCGGCGAGCAGTGGTCGCCCGACTGCCCGCTGCCCGGCAGCGGCTACTGGTTCGCGCCGACCGTCTTCACCGGCGTCACCCAGGCGCACCGCGTCGCCCGCGAGGAGATCTTCGGGCCCGTGCTGTCCGTGCTGACCTTCCGCACCCCCGAGGAAGCCGTCGCCAAGGCCAACAACACGCCCTACGGACTCTCCGCCGGGATCTGGACGCAGAAGGGCAGCCGGAGCCTGTGGACGGCCCGCCGGCTGCGCGCCGGAGTGATCTGGTCCAACACCTTCAACACATTCGACCCGGCCAGCCCCTTCGGCGGGTACCGCGAATCCGGCTACGGCCGCGAAGGCGGACGGCACGGACTGGAGGCGTACCTCGATGTCTGACCACACCACCGCCCAGGACGCCGTCCCCGGGCGGCTCCCGGTGCCCAAGACGTACAAGCTGTACGTGGGAGGGGCCTTCCCGCGTTCCGAGTCCGGCAGGAGCATCCCGGTGACCGCACCCGACGGCAGGCACCTGGCGCACGCCGCGCTCGCCTCCCGCAAGGACGCCAGGGACGCCGTCGTCGCCGCCCGCGCGGCCTTCGCCCCGTGGGCCGCCCGCACCGCCTTCAACCGGGGCCAGATCCTCTACCGGATCGCCGAGATGATGGAGGGCCGCCGCGACCACTTCGCGGGGGCGGTCGTGGACGCGCTCGGCGTGCCGCGCCCCCGGGCGGAGGAGGCCGTCGACGCGGCCGTCGACCGCTGGATCCACTACGCGGGCTGGACCGACAAGGTCGCCCAGGTGCTGGGGGGCGCCAACCCCGTCTCCGGTCCCTTCGACAACGCCTCGGCGCCCGAACCCACCGGTGTCGTCGCGGTGTTCGCGCCCCAGGACGCCCCCCTGCTCGGCCTGGTGTCGGTGCTGGCCCCGGTGATCGCGACGGGCAACACCGCCGTCGTGGTGGCGAGCGAGAGCGCCCCGCTGCCCGCCGTCGTCCTCGCGGAGGCCCTCGCCACGTCCGACCTGCCGTCCGGGGTGGTCAACATCCTCACCGGGCGCACGGCCGACGTGGCACCGGCCCTCGCCGCGCACGAGGACGTCGACGCCCTCGACCTCACCGGCGCGGGTGCCCTCGCGGCCGACCTGGAACGGGCCGCGGCCACCACGCTGACCCGGGTGCTGCGGCCCGGCCCGCGGCCCGACTGGTGGGCGCTGCCCGGCCTCGGCCGGATCACTCCGTTCCTGGAGACGAAGACGGTCTGGCAGTCGGTGGGCCGGTGAGCGGGCCGCCGCGCCCGGCGGAAGGTCTTACGGACCCGTGACGTCCGGTGGGCGCGGCCCTGTCCCGCGGGTCGCCGGTCCTAGCGTGGGCGCATGCGAGTACTGGTCACCGGCGGTGCCGGGTTCATCGGGTCCCATGTCGTGGAGGCACTGGCCGCGCGCGGCCACGACCCCGTCGTGTTCGATCTGCGCGCGGGCTCGGACGTCCGCGACGCCGAGACGGTCGCCGCCGCGCTGACCGGCGTGGACGCCGTCTGCCACCAGGCGGCGATGGTCGGTCTCGGCACGGGGTTCGAGGACGCCCCCGTCTACGTGTCCCGCAACGACCTGGGCACGGCCGTGCTGCTGACGGGGATGGCCGCGGCGGGGGTGCGGCACCTGGTCCTCGCCGGTTCGATGGTGGTGTACGGCGAGGGCGCCTACACGTGCGCGGCGCACGGGCCGGTGCGTCCGGGGCCGCGCGCGGGCGCGGATCTGGCGGCGGGGTCCTTCGAACCCCGGTGCCCGCGCTGCGGGGAGCCGGTGGCACCCGGTCTCGTGGCCGAGGACGCGGCGGTCGATCCCCGCAACGTGTACGCCACGACCAAGCTGGCCCAGGAGCACCTGGCGAGCGCGTGGGCGCGGTCGACGGGCGGGACGGCCGTCTCGCTGCGCTACCACAACGTGTACGGGCCGGGGATGCCGCGGGACACCCCGTACGCGGGTGTCGCCTCCTTCTTCCGCTCCGCCCTCGCCCGCGGGGAGGCGCCCCGGGTCTTCGAGGACGGCGGCCAGCGCCGGGACTTCGTACACGTCAGGGACGTGGCGGCGGCCAATGTGACGGCGCTGGAGGCCGCGTCCCCCGCCGGCGCGCTGCGCGTGTACAACACCGGCAGCGGCCGGCCGCGCACGGTCGGCGAGATGGCGCGCGCGCTGGCCGCCGCCTACGGCGGGCCCGAGCCGGTGGTCACCGGCGAGTTCCGGCTGGGGGACGTCCGGCACATCACCGCGGACTCGTCCAGGCTGCGGGCCGAGCTGGGCTGGGCGCCGCGGGTCGGATTCGCCGAGGGGATGCGGGAGTTCGCCTCGGCCGGACTCGCCGGGGACGGGCCCGCGTTCCTCCGGGACGAGGCCCGGCCGGCCCGGGGCTGACCGGGGCCTTCGGAGGCGCGGGCGCGCGGTCCGCCGCGCTCACGCCTCCGCCATGGGCAGGGTGACCTCGAAGCGGCAGCCGCCGGGGACGTTGCGGACGGCGGCCTGTCCGCGGTGGGCCTCCACGATCCCCCGGACGATGGCCAGGCCGAGGCCCGCTCCGGCGGGCGGGGTCCTGGCGTGGCTGCCGCGCCAGCCGGTGTCGAACACCCGCGGCAGGTCCTCGTCCGGGATGCCGCCGCAGCCGTCGGTGACCGACAGGACGACACCGGCGGGCGACCGTTCGGCGGCCACCGCGACCGTGCCGTCGGACGGGGTGCGCCGGATCGCGTTGACCAGCAGGTTGCCGAGGACGCGGCTCATCTCCCGGCCGTCCACCTCGACGGGCACCGCCGCGACCGGCGCGCCGACCAGCCGGACCCCGTGTTCGCGGGCGAGCGGGGCGGCCCCGGCGAGGGCGTCCCCGACGAGGTCGTACACCGACATCCGGGACGGGGAGAGCTGGAGCGCCCCGGCGTGGATGCGGGATAGTTCGAAGAGGTCGCCGACCATGTCGTTGAGCCGTTCGACCTCGGTGCGGATGCGGGTGAGGTAGCGGCCCGGGTCGGCGGCGACGCCGTCCTCCAGCGCCTCGGACATCGCGCGGATGCCGGCCAGCGGGGTGCGCAGGTCGTGGGAGATCCAGGCGACGAGTTCACGGCGGGACGACTCCAGGGTGCGCTCCCTGGCCCGGGACTCGGCGAGCCGGGCGCTGGTGGCCGCCAGTTCCCTGGTGAGGGCGGCGAGTTCGGCGGTGGCGGGTCCGGCGGGCGGGGTGAAGTCGCCGTCGTCGCCGAAGGACCTGGCCGCCAGGGTGAGGGCGCGGCTGCGGTCCACGACCCAGCGGCCGAGGGCGAGCGCGGTGGCGAACGAGACGACGGCCGCCATGATCACGACGGTGGTGACGACGCTGAGGTCGTGCGGGGAGAGGAACATCGCCCAGGCGACGGCGAGCGTCCCGGCCAGCATGGCGGCCACGGCGACGGCGGCCACCACCGTGAGCGACGCGGTGAGCGAGCGGCGCCGCAGCAGTCGCAGCGCGCCCGCGCCGAGGAGTCCGGCACCGGCGGCGCCCAGGAAGGCGTACAGGGCGATCAGGAGCGTGTCACGCATCGGTCCGCCCCTCGCGCGCGGCGGGCGTCTCGAAGCGGTAACCCACGCCCCACACCGTCTGGATGAGGCGCGGCGCGGCGGGGTCGTCCTCGATCTTGCCGCGCAGCCGCCGGACATGCACGGTGACCGTGGAGAGGTCGCCGAACTCCCAGCCCCACACCTCGCGCATCAGCTGCTCCCGCCCGTAGACCCGGCCCGGGTTGCGCAGGAAGAACGCCAGCAGGTCGAACTCGCGGATGGTGAGGGCGAGTTCGACGCCGTCCTTGGTGGCGCGGCGGGCCGCGGGGTCGGCGCTCAGGCCCGCCGCCGCCAGTGGCCGGTCCGGCGGGGCGGGGCGGGCGCGGCGCAGCACCGACTCGACGCGCAGGACGAGTTCCCGGGGGCTGAACGGCTTGGTGACGTAGTCGTCCGCGCCGACCTCCAGGCCGAGGATGCGGTCGTCCTCGTCGCCGCGCGCGGTGAGCATGATCACGGGCACCGCCCCCTGGCGCCGCAACCGGCGGCACACGTCGAGGCCGTCCATGCCGGGCAGCATCAGGTCGAGCACCACCAGGTCGGGCCAGTGGGCGGCGGCGAGGCCGAGGGCGGCGGGGCCGTCGGCGGCGCGGTCCACGTCGTGACCCGCGCGTTCCAGGTAGCCCGCGACCACCTCGGCCACGGTCGGGTCGTCGTCCACCACGAGGACGCGTGCCGGTGCGCCGCGTCCGGTCGGTGCGGGCGCGGCCTGGGGGGTCTCGTGCGGCTGGGGCATGCCGTCCAGCCTGCCACCGGGCGCCCGGGGTCCGCGCCCGGCCGTCCCGACGTCCGCGTTACGTAAGATTCCGACTTCCGATATGTCCGGATTGCGCTCGTAGGCTGAACGCCGTGACGATCTCTCCCCCAACGGAAGCGGACACGGCGCCCGTCGACGTGATCCTCCCCTGTCTGAACGAGGCGGGCGCGCTGCCCTGGGTCCTCGACCGGGTGCCGGCCGGCTGGCGCGCGCTGGTCGTGGACAACGGGTCGACCGACGGGTCCGCGGAGCTGGCCCGCTCCCTGGGCGCCACCGTCGTGCACGAGGCCCGCCGCGGTTTCGGCGCGGCCTGCCACGCCGGTCTGCTGGCCGCCGACGCGGACATCGTGTGCTTCTGCGACTGCGACGCCTCGCTCGATCCGTCGCTGCTGGTGCCGTTCGTGCGCGCGGTCCGCGCGGGCACCGCCGATCTCGTCCTCGGACGGCGCCGCCCGCGCCCCGGCGCCTGGCCCGCGCACGCCAGGGCCGGGAACCTCGCGCTCGCCCGGATGCTGCGGCGCCGCACCGGACTGCGGCTGCACGACCTCGGGCCGCTGCGCGCGGCGCGCCGCGCCGACCTGCTCGCCCTCGGCCTCACCGACCGGCGCAGCGGCTACCCGCTGCAGATGGTGGTGCGCGCCGCCGACGCCGGGCTGCGGGTCGCCGAGCGGGACGTGCCGTACCTGCCCCGCACCGGCGCCTCGAAGGTCACCGGCACCTGGCGCGGGACCTGGCAGGCGGTGCGGGACATGCGCCGGGTCCTGGCCGAGGCGCCCGCGACGGGCGGCGCCCCCTGTCCCACGTCCCGAGGAGCGGATCTGCCGTGACCACCCTGCTCGTCATCGCGAAGGAACCCCGGCCGGGCCGGGTCAAGACGCGGCTGACCCCGCCGTTCACGCCCGTCGAGGCCGCCGCGCTCGCCGAGGCGGCCCTGGCCGACACCCTGGCCGCGGTGCTGGCGGCGCCCGCGCGGCGCCGGGTGCTCGTGCTCGACGGGGCGCCCGGACCGTGGCTCCCGCCGGGCTTCGACGTCGTCCCGCAGCGCGACGGAGGTCTCGACGAACGGCTGGCCGCGGCGTTCGCGGGCTGCCGGGGACCCGCGCTGCTCATCGGGATGGACACCCCGCAGGTGACGCCCGAGCTGCTCACCGTGGACTTCGCCGAGTGCGACGCGTACCTCGGACCGGCCGTCGACGGCGGCTTCTGGGCCCTCGGCCTGGCCGCGCCCGATCCGGCACTGCTGCGCGGCGTCCCCATGTCGACGCCGCACACCGGCGCGGCGCAGCGGGCCCGGCTGGACGGGGCGGGCCTGCGGGTGCGGGAGCTGCCCCGGCTGCGTGACGTCGACACCGCGGACGACGCCGTGCGGGTCGCCGCCGAGGCTCCGGACAGCCGCTTCGCGGGTGAACTCGCCCTGCGCGTCCGGGGAGCGGGCCGTTGAGCCCGGCGGACGGCGGCCTCCCGCGTCCGCGGACCGCCGGTGCCGTGCGGCCGTCGGCCGCCGGGACGCCGTCGCCCCGGCCGCCCTCCGCCGCGTCCGGGCGACCTGGCGTGCGCACCCGGTCGCCGGGCCGGGGCGCGGCCGGCCGTCCGGTGCCCGCGGGCGAGCCGTCCTGGTCGGCGGATCTGTACGCCGCCGCCCTGCGGGCCGGGCACGGTCCCCTCTACCTCCGGCGCGCCGACGGCAGTCTGCTGCCCCTGGAGGTCGAGCGGTGGTGCGCCGAGGCGGACGCCGTGGACCTGGAGGTGGTGCGGTGGTGCGAGGGCGCCGTCCTGGACGTGGGCTGCGGGCCGGGACGGCTGGTGGCGGCCCTAATCGCGGAGGGCCGCCGGGCGCTGGGCATCGACGTCAGTGACGCGGCCGTCGCCCGCACGGTCGGGCTCGGCGGGCCCGCCCTGCGCCGCTCCGTCTTCGACCCCGTGCCGGGCGAGGGACGCTGGGGCACGGCCCTCCTCCTCGACGGCAACCTCGGCATCGGCGGCGACCCCCGCGCGCTCCTCGACCGGCTGGCCCGACTCCTCGCCCCCGGTGGCCTGTTGATCGCGGAGACGGTCCCGGGCGACATCGACGAACGGGAGCTGGTCCGGGTCGACGACGGACGCGGGGGCGGCGGCGCGCCCTTCCCGTGGGCCAGGCTCGGCACCCCCGCGCTGCTGCGGCTGGCCCGTTCGGCGGGCTGGCGCCTGGACGGTCAGTGGGCGGCGGGCGGCCGCCGCTTCGTGGCCCTGCGCAGCCGCGCCGCGAGCAGGACGGCGGAGCAGCCGAACAGCACCGCCGTGATCAGCAGCCAGCGGGCGAGGAACCCGTCGCCGGAGAGCGTCGTCGACGCCCGGTAGCGGTCCGCGGTGTCCCCGGAGACCATCGGGAACCACACCAGCAGGAGCAGTCCCGAGAAGACCGCCGGGACACGGACGTACGGGGTCCACGCCCGGCGGTCCACCGAGGTCAGGCCCCGGGCGAGAAGTCTGTCGGCGCCCGCGTAGAGCGGGAGCAGCACCAGGTCGTGCAGCAGGGCGGCGCCCGCGAACCAGAGCGCCACCTCCGTGCCGCGGCCGTCGAGGAGCCGCACCCCGGCGTACCCGGCGAGCGCGAAGGACGACAGGAGGAGCAGGATCCGGAACGGGCTGCCGACCGCCCGTCCGGCGGTGGTCCTTCGCATCACAGGTCTCCGAACGTCATGCGGGCCACCCACTTGGTGTTGAGGACGCCGGGCGCGGCGGGCACGATGACGCGCGCCGGATAGCCGTGGTCGGGGGTCAGCGGCGCGCCCCCGACGAACAGGGCGAGCAGCGACCGCGGATCGCGCACCTGGTTGGCGCGCAGCGCGGCCCGGCGGAACGAGCCGTGCCGCTGGAGCGACTCGACGAGCACGTCGGGCGCGTGGTCCGGGTCGTGGCCGACGAGCGCGGCGAGGTCCCGCAGCCGCACGCCCCGCCAGGGCTGGTCGGAGGTCGACCAGCCCTCCACGCAGGCGATGGGCAACTCGGCGCCGTGCAGCGGCAGTCGCAGCAGCTCGGCGCGGGTCAGCCGGACGGTGCCGCCGCGTCCCTCGACCACCAGGCGCCAGTTCTCCTCCGCGGTCTCCCGGGCGTCGATGCCGGCGACCCGGGCCGTCTTGTTGATCTGGAAGGCGCCCGGACCTGCCCCCGGTTCGGGTCCGCCGTGCGGGGCGAGCAGGGCCGTCTCCCGCAGCGGCCCGTCGAACCCGCGGCCCGCGGTCGTGGCGAACAGCAGCAGCGAGCCGCCCCCGACGACACCGAGGGCACCGCGCCGCGAGACGGTCGGCGGCCCGGGTTCGGGGGACGTCAACTCGTCCCGGGGCGCGCCCGCGTGCTGCCCGGGGTCCGGCAACTGCGCCTGCTGCGTGCGGTGTTCGCCGCGCAGGTCGCGCAGGTTCCGCAGGGCGGCCGGTGTCTTGAGCGCGGCGTGGGCGAGGAAGGCGGCGAAGAAGACCCACGCGCCGTAGAAGTGCAGCGGGTAGAAGGAGCCCGGGAAGACGTAGTCGAGCTGGATGTTGAGGATGCCGGTGGTGAACTCGAAGAGTCCGCCGCCCACCAGCAGGAGCAGCGAGAGGCGTTCGAGGGCGTGCGCGAGGGAGCGCACCGGCGGCAGCGCGAACAACTTCGGTACCACCGACCAGAGTTTGGCGAGCAGCACCGGGACCAGGGTGACGCCGAGCGTCACGTGCGCGCCCTGGGTGAGGCGGTACAGCCAGACCGGCCGGGTGGGCCACGCGAACAGGTAGAGACCGAGGAGGCCCTTGCCCGGTGTCTTGTCGTTGACCCCTGCCAGGCCGGGGTTGTAGGCGGCGTACGAGAGCAGGCCCGTCACGAACAGGACGCCGATCCCGACGAGCAGCACGAGCCCGAGGACCGACGTGAACCAGGGACCGCGCACCGGACTGCGCCAGAAGGCGGGTGAGGAGGGAAGGCGTGGCATGCCCCGACCGTAGGACGCGAAAGGCCCCGGGCCGGGCCCGCGAACCATGACGAAAGTCTGACGTCCGCCCTCGTGGGACGGGGTGCCGGGGCGTCCCGGCCTACGGTGACGACGTGAACCGCGATCTCCTGAACCCCCCGGCCGACCGGTCCTCGCGCCGCGCCTTCCGGGCGGACCTGTCGGCGGTGGGCGGCGCCGCTCTCCTGGTCGCCGTGGCCGCCGTCGTCGGCACCGTGATCGAGCGGCGCGACGGGTCCCTGTTCGTCGACTGGCCCCCGCTGCTGGCCCGTTGGGACCCGCACCTGGGTCCGGGCACCCCGCTGGCGGTGGCGGTCGCCGTCCTGGTCGTCGCGCACGGGCCGCGGCTCGCCGAGCGGCTGGGCCGACGGGCTCTGGCGTGCGCCGCGTGGGCGACCGCGACGGCATGGACGTTCTCGCTCGCGCTGGTCGACGGCTGGCGCACCGGCGTCGCCGGACGGCTGACGACCAGGAACGAGTACCTCCAGGTCATCGACCGCTTCCACGACATACCGGCCGCGCTCGGCGACTTCACCCGGCACATCCTGCTGCACTCCCCCGGCAACTGGCCCGCCCATGTCGCCGGGCACCCGCCCGCGGCCACCGTCACCTTCGTCCTGCTCGACCGGGTGGGCCTGGGCGGCGGGGGCTGGGCCGGGGTCTGGTGCGTCACCGTGGGCGCGACGGCTCCGGTGGCGGTGCTGGTCGCCGTGTGGCGGCTCTGCGGTGAGCGGTCGGCCAGACGGGCGGCCCCGTTCCTCGTCCTCGCACCGGCGGCCGTGTGGGCGGGCACCTCGGCGGACGGCTACTTCGCGGCGGTGGCGGCCTGGTCGGTCGCGTTCCTGGCCCTGGCCGTGACCGGGTACCGGCCCCGCGCGACCGGCTTCCTCTCCGGGCTGCTGCTCGGGCTCACCGCGTACCTCTCCTACGGGCTGACCCTGTTCGCGCTGATCGCGGGGGCGGTGCTGCTCCTCGACCACCGCAGGACGGCGCCCCTCCCCCTCGTCCTCGCCGGACTCGCCGTGGTCCCCGCCGTGTTCACGCTCCTCGGCTTCGACTGGTGGGAGGGGTACCGGCTGCTGGTGACCCGCTACCACGAGGGCGCGGGGGGTGTCCGGCCGTACGGGTACTGGGTGTGGGCGAACCTCGCCTGCGCGGCCCTGATCACCGGACCGGCCACAGTGGCGGGTCTGCGGCGGGCGGCGGTCACCGGGGGCGGGGCGGCCCGGCGCACAGGTGGCGGCACGGGCCCGGAGTCCGTGCCCCCGGCGGAGGACGCGCGGGGCCCGCGCCCCGAGTCCCTGCGGCTGGCCGTGCTGCTGGGAGCCGCCCTGCTGGCCGTGCTGGTCGCGGACCTGTCCGGCATGAGCAAGGCCGAGACGGAACGCATCTGGCTGCCGTTCGCGATGTGGCTGCTGCCCGCGGGCGCGCTGCTCGCCTCACCGCGCGGCTGGCTCGCCGCGCAGGCGGTCCTCGCCCTGCTCCTCAACCACCTGCTGCTGACGGGCTGGTGAGCCGGGGCGGTGCGTTCCGCCCCGGGTCACCGGCCCGGCCCCGGTCCCGCGGGACCGCACGGGCGCTCCGGGTCAGCTCCCGCTGAACGATGTGCCCGTGCGGTCCTCGGCCGCCCGCCAGACGCGCCGTGCCTCCTCGGGGCTCCGCAGGCTGGAGTAGAGCTTCTGCGCGGCGGGCGGCCCCCCGAGGTGGCCGGGGCCGTTCGGACCGTAGAAGCCGCCCGGTTCCGCGTCGGGAGAGGTCGCCGCGTACAGGGCGGGGAGCTTGGCGGACTCCACCGTGCCGAGCAGGATGCCGCGGGAGGAGAGCGCCTTGATGATCCTGCGGCCCGCGGTCTCCCGGTCGCGGCCGATCTCGGGGCGGGCGGAGAGCAGGCTCGTCGGTGCCACACCGGGATGGGCGAGGTTGCTGGTGACGCCCCACCCTTCCGTCCCGCTCCGGCGGTTCAACTCGATTCCGAAGAGGCCGAGAGCGACCTTCGACTGCCCGTACGCCCTCATGGCGTCGTAACGGCGTTCCCAGTTCAGGTCGTCCCAGTGGACGGAGCCCCGGTTGGCCGCCACGCTGATCTGCGAGGTGACGCGGGCCCGTCCCGACCGCAGCAGCGGCAGCAGACGGGCGACCAGGGCGAAGTGGCCGAGGAAGTTCGTGCCGAACTGCAACTCGACGCCGTCCTCGGTGACCTTCCTCTCGGGAGGCGTCATGACACCGGCGTTGTTGATCAGGATGTGCAGGGGAAGGTCCTCTTCCAGCAGCTCCTCGCCCAGCGCGGCGACGGAGGAGAGGGACGCCAGATCCAGGCTGTGCAGACGCACGTCCGCGTGCGGGACCCGCTCCCGGATCGCCGCGAGAGCGGTCTCGCCCTTGCGCGGGTCACGGACCGGCATGAGGACGCTCGCTCCGGCCGCGGCGAGCCGCAGCGCGAGGCCGAACCCCACTCCGTCGCTGGCTCCGGTCACCAGGGCGCGCCTGCCGCGCAGGTCGGGAACGGTGATGTCGATGGGTGCGCGGGGCACGGTCGCCTCCTGGTGCGGGTGTCGGGGTTCCTTCACTGTCGCGGAAGAGGCCGCCGCTGTTCAGGGCCTGCCGATCCACTGATCAGGAGGGCGAGGATCCGCTCCGGCACACCGCCGGAACCGTGCCGGCGGGCAGACGGCACCGCCCGCACCCCGCTGCCGCCGTGACCGATGGCTGCGGGACGACCCCGTCCCCGATCCGCCAAGGGGGGATCGGCGATCAGTGGATACCGGAGCGGCGGAACGGTAGAAAGACGCGCAGGGAGGTGGAGAGGTGATCGATCGGGCTGGGCTGGCGGAGTTCCTGCGCCGTCGCCGGGAATCGCTGCAACCCGAGGACGTCGGCCTGCACCGCGGCCGGCGGCGCCGCACCAGCGGGCTGCGGCGGGAGGAGGTGGCCGCCCTCTGCCACATGTCGACCGACTACTACGCGAGGCTGGAGCGGGAGCGCGGACCACGGCCCTCGACACAGATGATCGCGTCGATCGCGCAGGGCCTGCACCTCTCCCTCGACGAACGGGACCACCTCTTCCGGCTCGCCGGTCACACCCCGCCGGCGCGAGGGGCGGACAGCGAACACATCAGCCCCGGCCTGCTGCGGATCCTCGACCGGCTGCACGACACCCCCGCGGAGATCGTGACCGAGCTGGGCGAGACGCTGCGGCAGACTCCGCTCGGCGTCGCGCTCACCGGCGACCTCACCGCGTACACCGGGCCCGACCGCAGCCTGGGCTACCGCTGGTTCACCGACCCCGCCGTACGGCGGCTCTACGCTCCGGCCGACCACGACTTCCTCGGCCGCATGTTCGTCTCCGGCCTGCGCTCGGTCGCCGCCCAACGGGGTCCCGGCTCCCGCGCGGCCGCGTACGTCGACCTGCTCACGGACCGCAGCGAGGAGTTCCTGCGGACATGGAACCGGCACGAGGTCGGCATCCGCCCCAAGGAGACCAAGAACTTCGTCCACCCCGTCGTCGGCCCCATGGAACTCTCCTGCCAGTCCCTGCTCGACCCCGCGCAGCCGCATCTGCTTCTCGTCTACACAGCCGTTCCCGGCACCGAGAGCCACGAGAAACTGCAGCTTCTCTCGGTACTGGGCGCCCAGGTCCGACCGTAGACAGAACGGCCCCGACGCATCCCGTGGACGACGCGCGGAGCGACCGCGGCCAGAAGGAACGGCCGGTCGGTCGGCGGGAACGGCCGGTCGGGCACCGCCCCGATCCGCAACACCGGCGTCGACGACCGGGGCTGCCGCAACGACCGAGGGCCGGTATCGGATGTCTCCGATACCGGCCCTCGAACAACGACTGTCTCCAGTCGGGACGACAGGATGTGAACCTGCGACCCCTTGACCCCCAGGAGTAGGGGCCACGGTTGTTTTCTGGATTTACCACCCTCAATCAGGGCGTACGAGGTGCAAGACAGGGTTCCTCGTGCACCATCGCGCACACCGTGTGGTCCCCAACTGGTCCCCACAGCGCCGACCTGGACGTCCGCTCCGAGGCGGTGGTCCCCGGCTGAGCACTCGGCGCGGCTGTGCCCGACCCCGAGGTACTTGACGAGGGGCCCATCGAACAGCGCGAAGTCGGGGCCCGTCTCACGCACCAGTTTGTACAGACTCCCCGCTGGATTCGACCCTGGAACACTTATCCCCCCTTCCCGTGATCTTCCTCACAGCCGACACCGGGAGGCAGATCCGTGCACCTACCACCGGTCCCGGAGCTGGCCCCCAAATCAACCTCGCCGAGCCTTCGGCCCAGTCGGAAGAGACGCCTGTGTCATCGCCGACGGAGCATCCGCGACACACACTCGAGGACCGCTGCCGGGTCAGGAAGCGGGTTCGCCAGGGCCGGTCACGGCATGAGATCACGCGACTCTCCGCCTGAGCTCGCGGATGGTGTCCTGCCATATCCAGGAATCGCTGTCGCACCACTCTGCTTCATCCACCGGCTGCCAGGCCGCCAGTTCGTCCAGGCGAGCGATCACCATGGAGGTCTCTGTGTCGGGGATTCCGCTCCCACGGTCGAGTCGCCGTTTGAAGTCGTGCAGGTGAGGACGCCTCTGCCCCAGTCGGCATGAACAGTCCATGTGCGCAGCACACCGAGCGTCCACGTATCCAGTCCATCCAGGAAATCCCGCTCCCTATGGCGTGGGGCGGCTTCGGTTGCTTCCGGAATCTGCGCCGCCAGTCGGCATCTCGGTGCCCGGTCTGCCAGCACCGCTGCGGCCTGGGCCTCTTCCTCCCAGGAGGCGATCAGACGCGCAGCCGCGGCTCGGGCCTCGTCGTAACCCTTCCGAGATTGCTGCGCATGCCTCGCACAATCTCGTACGAAAGGAATGCACGCGTCCCCGGACCTTCCCAGGGCCGCCCGGCCGCGCTCCGCCACCGGCGCCACAGATCCGCCGGCGCCCTGGACACCCGGCTGTTGCCGCCGAGCACGGCGAAAGCCGGATCCCCGAGCGGAAGCTCGGGCGCGGAGAGAGCCGTTGCGGCAGCAGCCACGACAAGCTCCTCCAGGTCGACGAACCGCGCCGCCTGAGCGCGAAGCCTCTCCAGATACCGCGTCTTGACCGTCAGTGACGGCTGCGCCCACTCCTCCAGCCAGGGAAAGTGAGCAACGACGGTCCGGGCCCGATGCAGGCTCCGTCCCGCGCCACGCCAGTGAGCGAAGATCAGGCCCCGCAGCGCCTCTGCGTCCTCACGTACCTTCCGCCGCGATATGTCACCTTCCACCCCTTCCTCGTCATCATCGGGGTCGGCATCCTGTTGAGTGCAGAGGAGTTCGGCGGCTTCCCGTGCCTCGCGATCGGTCCAGCACTCGTCCTCGCCCGGCTCCACGTAGGACTGCAACTGATCCAACAGCCCCGTTCCACCAAGCGCCCCGAGGAACATGCCCACTCCTGTACCCGGCCGGCCCCAGAAGTCGTACGCGGTGCGGTCCACCGCTGTGGGTGGCCTCGCTCCTCTTCCCCAGTGCTCTTGTCGCGCCTGGACGCCGACCAGGGACATCGACAGCTCGCCCGTCCAGTCGCAGGCGCTTCGCTCGCTCCTGGGTGAGGGTTGCGGGAGCCAACGCGACACGGGTTCCGGGTACGTCCCGCACGGATGACCATGTCTGCGGTACGGGCTCGGCACCACATTTCCTGACGCAGCATCACTTCACATCTGATGGTTCTGTTCAGCCCCGGGCGATGCGTCGATAGCGGGCGACGGCGAGCGGCATGAACAGGGCGATGATCGCGCATGCGCACAGAAGCGCGTAGGCGGTCGCGTGCTGGACCGGCCAGGAGTCCGGCGGGACGACCGCCGGCGGGGCCTGGTTGCCGAACAGGGAGCGGGCGGCGGTCGCGGTCGCGGAGACCGGGTTCCATTCGGCGATCGTGCGCAGCGGCTCGGGCATCGTCGTGACAGAGACGAAGGCGCCCGAGACGAAGGTGACGGGGAAGAGCCAGATGAGCCCCGCGCTCTGGGCGACCTCGACGCTCCGTGCCATGAGTCCGATCGTCGCCCCGATCCACGACATGGCGAACGCGAAGAGGAGGACGAGGCCGTAGGCGACGACGGCGTCCAGGGCCGAGCCTTCCAACCGCCAGCCGATCAGGAGGCCGCACAGCGAGGTGACGGTGAGCGTGACGGCGCTCATCGTGAGGTCGGACAGGGTGCGGCCCAGGATCACCGAGCCACGTGGCATAGGCAGTGCGCGGAAGCGGTCGACCATTCCCTTGTCCATGTCCGCCGCGAGGCCGATGGCCGTGAACGAGGCGTTGAAGGTGACGGCCTGCGCGAAGATTCCGCCCATCAGGAACGAGCGGTACTCCGCGCCTCCGAGGCTGCCGCCGAAGACGTAGGCGAGCAGCAGGACGAACATCAGGGGCTGGACGAGCGCGGCGACGACGGCTCCGGGGGTGCGGCGCAGGTTGAGGAGGTTGCGCTCGGCGATCAGCAGTCCGTCGCGGATGGTGCCGACCGGTCCGGTCGGCTTGTGAGCGGTCAGGTTCACGGTCGCCATGCGGGGGCTCCCCTCCGGTGTGCGGCGTGCTGTCGGGTGCCGGCTCCGTGGTGCTCACCGGGCTCGCGCTCAGGACCGTCCGCGTGGTCCTGTACCGGCGGACCGGGTTCCTGCGCGGGTGGGTCGTCGGCGGACCGCGGTCTGCCGGTCAGGGCCAGGAAGACGTCGTCGAGGGTGGGGGGCGCGAGCGATACGTCCCGCACGTCGAGGTGGGCCGCCTGCAACGCGGCGAGCGCGCGTTGCAGCGCCGCAGCGCCGTGGTCGGTGGCCACCGAGACCTTGCCGGTCCGCCGGTCCGTCTCCGGTCGGTAGGGGCCCAACGAGGCCAGCACCTCAGCGATGGCGCCCACGGCCCGGGGTTCCGCCGGGCGGAGGGTGATCCGCTCGCCTCCGACAGCGTCCTTCAGCTCGTTCGCCGTGCCCCGGGCTATGACGCGGCCGTGGTCGACGACGACGATGGAGTCCGCCAGCCGGTCGGCCTCCTCCAGGTACTGCGTCGTGAGCAGGACGGTGGTGCCGTCCGCCACCAGGTCCTCCACGGCCTGCCAGGTGTCGGCCCGGCCGCGCGGGTCGAGACCGGTGGTGGGCTCGTCCAGGAAGACGACGGCGGGCCGTGCGGTCAGGGCACCCGCGAGGTCCAGTCGGCGGCGCATGCCACCGGAGAAATTCCCACTGGGCCGGTCCGCGGCCTCGGTGAGCGCGAACCGGTCGAGCAGGTCACCGGTACGGCGGCGGGCGGTCCTGCGGCTCATGCCGTACAGACGGGCGATGAGGTAGAGGTTCTCGCGCGCGGTCAGGCGTTCATCGACGGCGGCGTACTGGCCGGACAGCCCGATGCGTTCACGTACGGCTTCGGGGGCGTCGCCGACGTCGTGCCCCGCGACGGTGGCGCGGCCTCCGTCCGGGCGCAGCAGCGTGGTCAGGATACGTACCGTGGTGGTCTTTCCCGCGCCGTTGGGGCCGAGCAGGCTGAGCACGGTGCCCGCCGGGGCCCGCAGGTCTATGCCCGCGAGCGCCTGACGGTCGCCGAAACTGCGGGTGAGGCCCTCGGCGACGATCATGTCCTGTTCACCGCAGGACACCGGCCCCCGGCCGGCGTCCCCCTGCGGGGGCAGTGGCTGCCGGAGAGGTCCGGCCGGGTTCACTCCGGACGTGTTCATCGCGCGGCCAGGGCGCTGCGGGGAGTGAGGTCCGTCCAGTGCGCGTCGACGTAGGCGATGCACGCCTCGCGGGTCGCGGGTCCGTGGACGGGTCGCCAGCCGTCGGGGATGTCGGCGAACTCGGGCCACAGGGAGTGCTGGCCCTCGTCGTTGACCAGGACGCGGTGCTGGACGGCGGGGTTGTCGAACGGGTTGGTCATGGTGCGGATGTCTCCTGTCTTGGCGGTGGGGGGAGGGGCGACCGAACGCCGCGCGCGCCGCCTGGACGGCTCGACCCGGGCCGGTCGCCCCTTGGTGGCTGGTTTCAGGTGGCGCGGAGCGCCGCGTCGAGGACGGGACCGATGAGGGCGCGCGCGTCGGGGCGGAGCATCTGGGCGTGCCCGCACGGCACGTCGTGCACCACGAGAGCGCCGTCGACATGCGGGGCCCAGAGCTCCGGGGTGAGGCCGTTGGTGGGGTCCTCCTCCATCGCGCGAAAGAAGAGCACGTCCCCGTGGAACGTCCTCGGGGCGTACGTGCGCATGAGCCGGGCCTGGGCGGCGAAGTTGCCGACCATGGTCTCGATGGCCTCCGGAGGCAGCGCGCCGAGGGGGCTGCCGGTGTCATGAAGCGCGTCCCGAACGGCTGTCGCGTCCAGTGGTGCGGTGGTGTCCCAGGCGGACAGGTCGACTCCCAGGGCGGTCAGCAGGGCACGGAAGACGACCTCGCGGCCCGCGTCCTCCAACCCGTCGGCGGGTGGCACGGGGAAGGCGTCCATGACGGCCAGCAGCGCGACCTCCTCGCCGGCTTCCTGGAGCTGGACCGCGATCTCCTGGACGAGGTTGCCGCCGAAGGACCAGCCGAGCAGCCGGTAGGGGCCGTGCGGCTGCACTGTGCGCAACTGCGCCGTGTAGTGGACCGCCATCGCCTCGATGCTGTCCGGGAAGGGGTGGGAGCCGTCCAGGTTGGGTGTCTGGAGCCCGTAGACCGGCCGCCCGGCGACGTGCTGGAGCAGACCCGCGTAGGACCACGCCAGCCCGCCTGCGGGATGTACGCAGAACAGGGGAGGGAGGCTGCCGTTGACCCGCAGCGGCAGCAGACAGGCCAGGTCGGCGCCCGCCCGACCGGTGCCTGATCCCGTCTCGCGGGCCGCGAGGGCGCTCGCGAGGCCGGCCGGGGTCGGTTCCTCGAAGAGTTCCCTGATGCCGAGTTCGGTTCCGGTGGCCTCCCGGACACGGGCGAGCAGACGTGCGGCGAGCAGGGAATGGCCGCCCAGGGTGAAGAAGTCGTCGTCGGCCCAGCACTGTTCGATGCCCAGGGCCTCGGCGAACAGGGCGCACAGCAGGTCCTCGCGCGGTCCGGCCGGGGCTCGGCCCGCCCCGCGTGCCAGGTGTTCCTCGCCCGGCGTCGGGAGCGCGTCGCCGTCGAGCTTGCCGCTCGGGTTGAGGGGGAGCGCTTCGAGGCCGACGAACGCGGCGGGGACCATGTACCCGGGAAGTTCGGCCGTCAGGGCCGCGCGCAGCGCCGCGCGGTCCGCGGTCTGCGTGCCGTCCTCGGCCACCACGTAGGCGACCAGTTGCGTGGTGCCGTGGGCGTCCTTCGCGCCAACGGGCCGGAGGGCGACGGCCGCCCGGGATATGCCTGGCTGCCGCTCCAGGGCCGCGACGATCTCGACCGGTTCCACCCGGAATCCGCGTACCTTCAACTGGCCGTCCGCGCGGCCGAGATACTCCAGGCGCCCGTCCATGGTGCGGCGCACGAGGTCTCCGGTGCGATACATCCGTTCGCCCGGCGGGCCGAACGGGTCCGGCACGAAACGTGCGGCGGTCTCCGCGGGCCGTCCGAGGTAGCCGCGGGCCAGACTCGTGCCCGCGAGATACAGCTCGCCGATCGCGTTCGGCGCGGCCGGGCGCAGGAAGCGGTCCAGGACGTAGCAGCGGGTCCCGGCGACCGGACCCCCGAGTACGGGCCGTTCGGTGTCGTCCAGCGGCGCGTACAGGGTGTCCACGGTGGCCTCGGTGGGGCCGTAGAGATTCCACGCGGTGAGACCGGGGACGTCTCGCAGCCGCCGCCACAGGGCGGGGGGCACGGCCTCGCCGCCGAGGGCGAGCACGGCCGGCCGGTGCACGGAGGCGTCCTCGTCGCAGAGTCCGGCGTCCAGCAGCGCGGCGACGTGGCTCGGGGTGGTCTCCAGGACGTCTATGCGTTCCTCGCGCACGGCCCGGACGAGGGCCGCCGGGTCACGGCGGGTGTCGTTGTCGACGACCACGAGTTCGTGGCCGTCGAGCATCCACAGGACGGGGTCCCAGGACGCGTCGAAGGAGAGCGAGGCGGTGAGGGCCACGCGCAGCCTGCGCCGTCCGGTCGCCGCGCGGGCGGGCTCGAACAGGGCGTGCCGGTGGTGTTCCCACAGTTGCGCCAGGGAGCGGTGTTCCACGACGACACCCTTGGGGCGTCCGGTGGAGCCCGACGTGTGCAGTACGTAGGCCGCGTCGCGGGGGCCGGGCGACATGTCCGGTGAGGGTTCGCCGGGGAACCCGGCCAGCTCGGCGCGGATGCCGGCCGAGTCGAGCAGGACGGTCCGCCAGGTCCCGTCGGGAATCGTGCCCGCGGTCGCCGCGGTGGCCAGCACCAGGGTGGGCCGCGCGTCTGTCAGGACGGCCTCCATCCTCGCGGGCGGGAGCGAGTCGTCGAGTGGCGCGTAGGTGCCGCCAGCAGTCAGTACGGCGAGCAGCGCGGTCAGGGAATCGGCGGAGCGCGGCAGGACCACGGCGACCGTCCGCTCCGGTCCCACGCCATGGGCGCGCAGCAGACGGGCGAGGCGGGCGCTGTCCCGGGACAGCTCGGCGAACGAGAGCGCGTGGGCTCCGCAGCGCACCGCGATGTCGCCGCTGCGTGCCGCGGCGGCCGCGGCCTCGAACCCGGCGACCACGGTCGGGTGCCGGGAAAGGACCCGCTGCGCCGGTCCGCCGTCGTGCGGGTCGGCCTGCCTGGCCGGGTCCAGCGGGTCGCGGCCGGACAGTGCGGCGTCGGGGTCCGCCAGGACGAGCCGGAGCAGGGTCACGAAGGACTCGGCCAGGCCCTGCGCCGTGGGGGTGTCGAAGAGGTCGCGGGCGAACTCCAGCTCGCCGGTGAGTCCTCCGTCGGCGGACTGCTCGGAGAAGTTGAACGACAGGTCGAACTTGGCCGCGGCCGTGTCCACCCCCCGCACCTCGGCGTGCAGGCCGGGCAGATCGAGGGCCGGACGACCGGCGTTGTTGAGGGAGAGCATGACCTGGAACAGCGGGTGCCGGGAGAGCGACCGCGGGGGCGACAGGTGTTCCACGAGCGACTCGAACGGCAGATCCTGGTGTGCGTAGGCGGCCAGGTCGGTCTCCCGGGCCCGCGCCAGCAGGGTGCGGAAGTCCGGGTCCCCGTCGGTGCGCACGCGCAGGGTCAGCGTGTTGACGAAGAAGCCCACCAGTCCGGCGAGGGCCTCGTCGGTACGGCCGGCGACCGGGGTACCCACGACGATGTCCTCCCCGGCGCCGTGCCGGTCCAGCAGCGCTGCGAGTACGGCGTGCAACGCCATGAACGTGCTGGCACCCTCGCCACGGGCCAGCTCCGCGAGGCGGCGCCCGTCCTCCTCGGTGAGCGGGAGGGTGACGTTGCCGCCCCGTCCCGAGGCGAGGTCCGGCCGCGGCCGGTCGGCGGGCAGCGCCAGTTCGGCCGGAGCACCGGCCAACACGGCTCTCCAGTGAGCAAGTTGACGCGCGTGCAGGCTGTCCGGGTCGTCAGGGCTGCCGAGGAGATCCCGCTGCCACATGGCGTAGTCGGCGTACTGGACCGGCAGGGGGCTCCACTCCGGCGGGCGGCCGAACGACCGCGCGGCGTACGCGGCGGCGAGGTCCTGGGCCAGCGGGCCCATGGACCAGCCGTCGGCGGCGATGTGATGGACCGTGAGCAGGAGAACATGCTCGTCGGCGCCGGTTCGCAGCAGTTCGGCGCGCAGCGGCAGGTCACGGCCGAGGTCGAATCCCTCGCGGGCCGCCTCGACCAGCAGGTGCGGTACCTGCTCGGGCGTGGTGTGCGTGACGGTGAGGATGGGGCGGCTCTCACCGGGAGACAGGACACGCTGAACCGGAGAGCCGGTTCGCCCCGACTCCTCCCGGAAGACCGTGCGCAGACTCTCGTGCCTGGCCACCACGTCGCCCAGCGCGCCGCGCAGCGCGTCCGCGTCGAGTCGTCCCCGCAGGCTGACGGCCATCGGCAGGTTGTAGGAGGCGTCGTCGGATCGCATCCGGTTCAGGAACCACAACCGGTGCTGCGCGAACGAGAGAGGCAGGTCCGCCGGCCGGTCCGGCCGGGCCGCGAGCGACGGGCGGCGGTGCGAGGTACCGGTGAGGCGCCTGGCCAGTCCGGCGGGGGTGGGGTCCTCGAACAGCGCGCGGACGGAGATCTCGGCGCCGAAGGCGTTCCGTACGCGGTTGACGACGCGGGTGGCCAGCAGGGAGTGGCCGCCGAGCGCGAAGAAGTCCGCGTCGCGGCTGACCGGGCCGGTGCCGAGGCATTCGGCGAACAGCGCGCAGAGGATCTCCTCCTGCGGGGTGCGGGGGCGCTCGCCCTGTTCCTGTTCCTCGTGTCCGGGGTCCGGGAGCGCGGCGAAATCGGTCTTGCCGTGCACGGTCAGCGGGATGTCCGGCACCAGGGTGAGCCGGGAGGGGGTCATGTAGGCGGGGAGGCGGTCACCGAGGAACGAGCGCAGGTGTGCGGGGGTCGGCTCCGTGCCGGTCTCCGGGACGGCCCAGGCGGTCAGGGCGCCGCCGTCGGCGGTCTCGCGGACGCTCACCACGGCCTGGCGCACGGCGGGGTGCGAGGTGAGCGCGGCCTCCACCTCGCCCGTCTCGACGCGGAATCCACGGACCTTCACCTGGGAGTCCGTGCGGCCCACGAAGACGAGGGAGTGGTCCGGCCGTCGGCGTACCAGGTCGCCGGTGCGGTACATCCGGCTGCCTGCGGGACCGTAGGGGTCGGCGAGGAACCGGTCGGCGGTCAGGCCCGTCGCCCCCTCGTACCCCCGGGCCACGCCGGCCCCGGCCAGGTACAGCTCGCCCGTGACGCCCGGCGGCGTGGGGCCCAGCCTGGAGTCCAGAACGCGGGCGCGCATCCCGGTCACCGCGTGGCCGATGGTGGCGCCGCCACCCGGGGTGACGTGAGCGACGACGCTGTCCACGGTCGCCTCCGTCGGCCCGTACAGATTCCACACGCTCACACCGCGCAGTTCCGCGAGTTCGGCCCACAGCTTGTCGCGCACCGGTTCTCCGCCCAGCGCGACGACACGTGGCCAGGGCCGGCCGGGGGCGAACAGGCCGCAGAGCCGGAGCTGTTCGAGGAAGGACGGTGTCGTCTCGATCACGTCGATCCGCCGCTCGTGCAGGAACCGCACCAGAGCTTCCGGATCACGACGGACCAGGTCGTCCACCAGGTGCAGCTCGTGGCCGGCGGCCATCCACAGCATCGGGTCCCAGGAGGCGTCGAAGGTCGCCGCGGCGGTCAGGGCGACCCGCAGGGGCCGTCCGTTGTTGGCTCGTTCAGCGGGTTCGATCAGCCGACGTCCGTGATGGCGCAGGAGGTTGGCGAGTGCCCGGTGCTCGACGACCACGCCCTTGGGCCGACCGGTGGAGCCGGAGGTGTAGAGCACGTACGCGGGGTCGTCGCCCCGCGGTCCCTCCGGCGGCAGCGCTCCGGCGGGGAGCCCGGTCGCGGGTGTGTCCTCCAGCCACAGGACGGGCGTGCCGGTGGCGGGGAGCGAGGGCGCGACGGCACGTTCGGTGAGCAGCAGCGCGGGCTGTGCTGAGTCGAGGATCCGGGCGTTGCGTTCGGCCGGGTGCGACGGGTCGAGCGGGACGTACACGGCTGCGGCGCGCAGCACGCCGAAAACCGCCGCGATCTGGCGCGTGGAGCGGGGCAGCGCGACGGCGACCCGATCGCCGGGGCGGACTCCGGCGGCGGTCAGCCGCCGGGCGACCGCGTGCAGTTCGGCGGTCAGCTCACCGAACGAGACCGCGCTGTGCCCGTCGGTCACCGCGGTGCACGCCGGAGTGACCGCCGCCTGGGTCTCCAGCACGTCGCAGACACTGTGCACCAGCTCGTGCGCAGGTTCCGCGGAATCGTCCGGCGTCCCGAGGTCGAGGGCCGCGAGACGCTGGTCCCGCGTGAGCATCTCCAGGGCTCCGAGCCGTTCCTGGGGTGCGTCCAGCGCCGACCGCAGCAGGCGGAGGAAATGGCCCGCGAAGCGGCGTGCGGTGCTCTCGTCGAAGAGTTCCGCGCTGTACTCCACCTCGCCCGTCAGCCCGGCAGGAGAGCCGTCGTCGCCGTGCAGCTCCGTGAAGTCCCAGGTCAGGTCGAACTTGGCGGTCTTCTGTTCGGGTGGGAGCAGCTGTGTGTCGACGCCGGGCAGGTCGAGCCGCGGAGCGACGGTGTTGTTGAGGGCGAGCATCACCTGGAAGAGGGGGTGCCGGGAGAGCGACCGCTGGGGTGCCAGCGCCTCGACCAGTTGCTCGAACGGGAGGTCCTGGCGGCTGTAGGCGTTCAGGTCCGTGGTGCGTACCCGGTCGAGCAGCTCCCGGAAGGAGGGGTCGCCACCGGTGTCGACCCGCAGGACCAGGGTGTTGACGAAGAACCCCACGACGTCGTGGAACCTCTCGTCGTCGCGTCCGGCCACCGGGGTGCCGACGACGATGTCGTCCCCGCCGCCGAGCCGGTGCAGCAGGGCGGCGAGCACCCCGTGCAGCACCATGAACGGGGTGACCCCCGCCTCCCGTGCCAGCGAGACGAGTGCGCGGTGCTCGGCGGCGTCCAGGTCCACCGGCACCCGGCCGCCGCGGAACGTGGCGCGCTCCGGTCGCGGGCGGTCGTGCGGGAGCGGCAGTTCGGGCGGCAGGCCCTCCAGCGCGGTCAGAGACCGCGCCAGCTGCCGTGCCGAGAGCGAGTCCGGGTCCTCCCGGTCGCCGAGACGGGCCTGCTGACCGAGGGCGTAGTCCGGGTACTGCGCGGGCAGCGGCTGCCATCGCGGTGCGTGGCCGTCGGTCCGGGCCCGGTAGGCGGTGCAGAGATCGCGGACCAGGGGGCCCATCGACCAGCCGTCGGTGACGATGTGATGAAGGGTCAGCACGAGGAGGTACGAGTCCGCGGCGTCGCCGGCGGGCTCCGCCACGGGAGCCAGCGTCGCGTGCACCGGAGGGCGCCGGGCGAGATCGAAGTCGGGAGATGGAAGGTCCCCGGGGCGGCCGTCCGGTGTCACGGGGGCGACGTGCAGCTCGACGGCGCAGTCATCGGCCGGCAGGACGACCTGGTGCGGTCCTTCCGCGTCCTCCGGGTAGACCGTGCGCAGGCTCTCGTGCCGTGCCAGCAGATCGGAGAAGGCAGCCTTGAGGGCGGGGACGTCGAGGTCCCCGGTCAGCCGGAGCGCGACGGGTATGTGGTAGCGGTCACCGCCCTCCCCCATGCGCTCCAGCAGCCAGATACGGTGCTGGGCCGCCGAGAGCGGCAGCCGCGCGGGGCGTTGCGCCGAGCCGTGCGGGCCGTCGTCGGCGATGCCGTGCGGCGGCGCGTCCCGCTGTGCGTCGAGCGACGCGGCCAGCCCGGCGACGGTCGGTGCCTCGAAGAGCGCCCGTACCGGCAACCGGACGCCGGTACGCTCGGCGACGGCGGTGAGCAGCGCGGTGGCCAGCAGGGAGTGGCCGCCGAGCGCGAAGAAGTCGTCATCCCGGCCGACCTCGGCCAGACCGAGAAGGTCCGCCATCGACGCGACGACCTCCCGCTCGGTGGCGGTACGCGCCGGGGTCCTGCTCCCCGCGGCGACCGCCACGGCTCGGGGCAGTGCGTCGGTGTCCAGCTTGCCGTTCGGGGTGAGAGGGAGCCGGTCGGTGACCGCGTAGGCCGAGGGCACCATGTACGCCGGAAGCGCCGCCGCCAGCGCGTCGCGGACCGGGCGCAGGTCGTGCCGTACTTCCGCGCCCGCCTCGTCCACGGCCGGGACGAGGTAGGCCGCCAGGGTCTCCTCGGCCAGGCCGTCGCCGCGCAGGACGACCGCCGCCTGGACGACTCCGGGCAGCGCGGTGAGCGCCGACTCGATCTCCTCGGTCTCGACCCGCTGGCCGCGCACCTTGATCTGGGTGTCGCTGCGGCCGGCGAACTCCAGCGAGCCGTTCTCGTGCCAGCGCACCAGGTCACCGGTGCGGTACATCCGCGCCCCCGGCTCTCCGAAGGGGTCCGCGAGGAACCTGTCGGCGGTCAGCCCCGGCTGCCCGGCGTAGCCACGGGCCACTCCCTCCCCCGCCAGGTAGAGCTCACCGGTGACCCCGCACGGGAGCAGTCGCAGGGCCGCGTCGAGTACGTAGGAGCGCGCACCGCGGACCGGGCGCCCGATGACCGGCTCCGCTCCCCGGACAAGGGCCGTGACGGCGTCGACCGTCGTCTCGGTCGGTCCGTAGAAGTTGTAGGCCAGCAGGCCCCGCTCGGCGCGGAGCCGCTGCCACAGCTCGCTGTTGACCGGCTCGCCCCCCAGCGCGACGACCAGGGGCCGGTGGGGGGACAGGGCGTCCGACGCGGGGTCCCCGGCGGTGAGTCCCGCGGCCAGCAACTGCTGGAGGAAGCTCGGGGTGGTCTCGATGACGTCGATCCGTGCGCTGTGCAGGAACCCGACCAGTTCCTGCGGGTCGCGGCGGGTGACGTCGTCCACGATGTGCAGATGGTGGCCTCCCAGCATCCACAGCAACGGGTCCCAGGAGGCGTCGAAGGACGTGGCCGCGGTCAGCGCCACCCGGAGCCGACGCCCCGCCGCCAGTTCCGCGCTCGCGTGTGACTCCTCACGGTGGTGGGCCAGCAGGTTGCAGATCGACCTGTGCTCGACCAGCACCCCCTTCGGGCGTCCGGTCGAACCGGACGTGTAGATGAGGTAGGCGGGGTCCTCGGGGCGGGGCGCGGCCGGAGCGGCGCCTCCGGCGGTGTCGTGGGAGCGCGGCATGCCGCGTACGGCGGTCCCGTCGGGGGCCATGCGGGCGGCGCGGCCGTCGGGTGCGCAGACCAGGATGACGGGGTGGGCGTCGGACAGCAGATACGCGATGCGCTCGTCCGGATAGGAGACGTCAACCGGCAGATAGACCGCGCCGCTGCGCAGTACGGCGAGTGGGGCGACGACGGTGTCGACCGAGCGCGGGAGCGCGACGGCCACCGTCGTGCCCGGTCCGGCGCCGTCGGCCCGCAACGCCGACGCGGCCACGTCGACGGCCCGGTCCAGTTCGGCGAAGGTGAGGGTGCGCGTTCCGTCCTCGACGGCAGGCGCGTCGGGGGTCTCCCTCGCGAGGCGGGCCAGCACCTGAGGCAGTGTCGGCTCGTCCGCCACGGCGGCGGGGACGGAGGCGGCTTCCCGGGCGGGTGAGGCGTGCGTACTCCGTCCCATGGCCAGGAGGCGGTCCCGCTCCTCCGGACCGGTGAGTTCCAGAGTGCTGAGCGGTCGGTCGAGGTCGGTGACGAGTGCCTCGGTCAGCCGCACGATCCGCTCCAGGTGACCGGCGGCGGACGCCTCGTCGTACCGGGCGGAGTCGGCCAGGACGTCCACGCGGGCTCCGGCACCGCCGGCGGCCGGATGCACGGCCAGCGTGAGGTCCTCCACCGGACCGAGCGACAGGTTGTGCAAGGCGCCGGACGCCGGCCCGAACCGCAGGCTCTCGTCGAAGGCCAGCACGTTCACTGACGGCCCCACCAGGGCGTCGCCCCTGACCAGGCCGCGTTCACGGCGCATTTCCTCCGCGGGGAAACGCTGGTGCCGCAGCGCGCCGCGCATGGCGGTCGTCACCTGACGCAGCAGGTCCTGCACGGAGTCCGCGGGGTTCATGCGCAGCCTGAGGGGGACGATCTGGGACATCATTCCCGGCGTCCGCCGCGCGATCCGGCTCCGCCGACCGGTCACCGGCATGCCGAGAAGCAGGTCCTGGGCGCCACGCATCCGGTGTGTGTAGGCGGCCGTCCCGGCGACGAACAGCGTCGGCCACGCCACCCGGCCCCGCCGGGCGCCGTCCCGCAGCCGCTGCCAACGCTCGCCGTCCAGCACGGCCGACTGCCGCAGCACCTCCGCACCGGGAAGCCCGGAGCGGTCGGTGAGCCGCTCGGCCGGGGGCGCGCCGTTCAGCAGGCCGCGCCAGTAGTCCCTGTCCTCGGCGTACTCGGTCGACCGCGCGTACGCCTGCGCCTCCGCGACCAGCGGCCCGAGCGGGAGCGGGTCAGCCGCGAGATCCTCTCCAGCGGCGAGAAGGCTGTACGCCTCGGCGATCCGGCCGAGGGCCACAGCGGCGCCGTAGCCGTCCAGCACCAGATGGTGGGTGCGCAGAGACAGCAGGTGGCGTGCGGGCGACAGCCGGTACAGAGTGAGGTCCGTCACCGGCCCCCGCGTGACGTCGATGGGCGTGCGCAGGCCATGCAGCATCGCCCGGTGGGCGTCCGCTTCACCGTTCACGTTCGCGGACAGGTCGACGAGAGCGACGTCGAGAGCGGGGCCCTGCGCCACGTACTGGACAGCCGTCCCGTCGCTCGCGGCGTCGGTGATCGTCGTGCGGAGGGCGTCGCAGTCCTGAGAGACCCGAGTCACCGACCGGCGCAGCAGGGCGATGTCCAACTGCCCCTCGATATCGACATATTCAGCGATCGTGAAGTCGGTGCTCAGCGGTCGCAGGTGGTGAGCGAACCAGAGGGATTCCTGTGCTGCCGTCAGCGGCAGCCGGACGGTGGCCTGCTCAGTCATGTGCCCACCCCATGACGAATGCGACGTGTGCCGACACCGTTGACCACCCTCTCGATCTCACATCGGACCGGTGCGGACGCGAATTCACCGCCGCACCGCTTTCCGTGGTTGATCCGAGACGCACGGGGTCTGCGGATTGGTGCGTGATCCGACACACGATGTGTTTCCGGTGTGCCGTAGGTCTCCTTCATGCCAAGGGCAGGGCAATTCCGGTCACCTAATGGCTCATTGGCATCGCACACCCATCCGGGCCCGATGAGGGTTACGGATCAATACGGTCAAGCGCGGCGCACGGTCGACATCGTCGCCGCAACAGAACACAGAGGAGAGACTCCAGATGCAGCGTCCAGGATTGGCCGCGTCACTACGCGGCATAGCCGTGGCCGGAAGTGTGCTGGCCCTGAGCCTCACCGGCGCCACGGCCGCGTCGGCCCAGACCGGCTCGGGACAGACGTCGAGCGCGGTGTCCCGGCAAGAGGCAACCGTGCAGCGGGCCGCTCCGGCTCCGGCCGGCTACCGCGGCACCCAGGGCTTCAACCTGTGCCTGCTGTCGCGTTGTTCGACCGGTTCCGACAGCGGCGACGGCGGTGGGGTCGGCCTCGTACAGGGCGGCAACCTCTGCCTGCTCTCCGTCTGCGAGTTGCGGTCCTGAAGCCCGGGAGGGCTCCGTAAGGCTCGGCGGCGGGGCCGGCTCGGCACGTGGAGCCGGCCCCGCCGCCGCGGGACCGCCGGACATCCGGGACCGTCATGGCGTGAACGGGAGCGCGCGCCGGGGCGGGATGAGGCGCACGAAGCCGACGACGCGCCAACTGCTCCTCCCCGCACTGTCGAAGTCGGGCGCCGACCGGATCGGGCCGGACGTGCACGCGGGGAACAGTTCCAGGCCGTCGGCGACCCACCAGGGCGCTCTCCGCGCCTGTCCACCGCCAACCGTCCGCACGGAGTACGCCGAAGGCGTGTGCGGACTCGGCGAGCGATCCCCGACGCCGGGCGGGGCATCCCCAGCGGCGCACAGGCCCCCCCTCGCCGGAGGTCGTCGTCACCGGGAGCCGGGACGCGGATCGCTGGTCCCGCGGGGAGGTCGGCGCTCTCCGCTTCCACCACAAATGGCGTGAAGGACCAATCCGGGGGCGCCACCGGGACGGATTCCGGTCATGGACCTCGACGTACGACCCCAGCCGCTGCCCGGTATCACACGCCTGTCCCTCGGCGCCCTGAGCGGTCTCCTCGCGGGATACGCGGCCATCGCGGTGGCCGAGTTGGTCTCCGCGGCGGTGCGGCCGGAGTCGGGGCCGGTCATCGCGGTCGGCGGGGCGGCGATCGACCGTACACCGTCCGGTGTGAAGGACTGGGCCATCCGGAACTTCGGCACGAACGACAAGCTCGTTCTGCAGCTCGGCATCCTCGCCGTGCTGACCGTTCTCGCCCTGGTTCTCGGGGCGTTGGCCGCGCGGTGGCGGGTCATCGGTTCGGCCGGTGTGCTGGCCTTCGGTGTGGTCGGTGCCGCGGCCGCCACGAGCAGGCCCGACTCGACGGGCCTT
>NZ_FMCI01000350.1 GCF_900091845.1 Streptomyces sp. SolWspMP-5a-2 | reverse complement strand
CGCAGGGGGCGCTCCCCGCCGCCCGGGACCCCGCCGCCGTGCCGCGCGCGGGGACCGTCAGGCCTGGGCCGCGGTCCGCAGGACGACCCGGTCCTCGCCCGCGTACACGTTCATCGAGCTGCCCCGCAGGAACCCCACCAGGGTCAGCCCGGTCTCCGCCGCCAGGTCGACCGCCAGCGACGACGGCGCCGAGACCGCCGCGAGGACCGGGATCCCGGCCATCACCGCCTTCTGCGCCAGCTCGAACGAGGCCCGGCCCGAGACCAGCAG
Organism: Streptomyces sp. SolWspMP-5a-2; assembly: GCF_900091845.1. Classification (GTDB taxonomy): domain Bacteria; phylum Actinomycetota; class Actinomycetes; order Streptomycetales; family Streptomycetaceae; genus Streptomyces; species Streptomyces doudnae. The sequence goes on along the minus strand of NZ_FMCI01000350.1, from coordinate 82,087 downwards.
CAGCGCCCGCGACAGCGGCAGCCCGCCGCTCTGCAGCGCCCGGCCGACCAGCTTGTCGACCGCGTTGTGCCGCCCCACGTCCTCCCGGACGTCCAGCAGCTCGCCGCTCTCCGAGAACAGCGCCGCCGCGTGCAGGCCGCCGGTCCGGTCGAAGACGCGCTGCGCGGCCCGCAGCCGGTCGGGCAGGAGCGCGAGCAGGTCGGGGTCGACCCGGACCGGGGGAGTGTCGGCGATCGGCCAGCGGGCCGTCGTGCGCACCGCGTCCAGGCTGGCCTTGCCGCACAGGCCGCAGGACGAGGTGGTGTAGACGTTCCGCTCCAGCGTGATGTCCGGGATCACCACGTCCGGCGCGGTCCGCACGTCCACCACGTTGTAGGAGTTCGATCCGTCGACCGTCGCGCCCGCGCAGTAGACGATGCTCTGCAGGTCGTCGTCGCTCGCGAGCACGCCCTCGCTGACCAGGAACCCCGCGGCGAGCGCGAAGTCGTCGCCGGGTGTGCGCATGGTGATGGCGAGCGGCTTCCCGTTCAGCCTGATCTCCAGCGGCTCCTCGGCGACGAGGGTGTCCGGGCGGGCCGAGACGGCGCCGTCCCTGATGCGGATCACCTTGCGTCGTTCCGTGACTCGTCCCATGTCGCGCCCCAGTCCCGGTCCTGTAGGTGTCGGTACGCCCCCGCGGGCCCCGGACCGCCGGGCGGCGGGGGTGGCCCTCACGACCTCATTGTCCCGCACCCCCGGGACCGGCCGCGCTCCGCCGTGCCAGCAGGTCGGAGAGGGCGTGCACGGTCCGCAGGGCCGGGACCGGGACGCCGGTGACCTCCGCCAGTTCGACGACGGCCACGAGGAGCACGTCCAGTTCGAGCGGCCGCCCGCGCTCCAGGTCCTGGAGCGTGGACGTGCGGTGGTCGCCGACCCGCTCGGCGCCCGTGAGCCGCCGCTCCACGGAGACCGGGACCGTGCAGCCGAGGGCCTCCGCGACGGCCAGCGTCTCCGTCATCATCGCGGCGATCACCGCGCGGGTGCCGTCGTGCAGGCACATCTGGCGCAGGGTCGCCCGGGTGAGCGCGCTGACCGGGTTGAGGGAGACGTTGCCCAGCAGCTTCAGCCAGACGTCGTCCCGCAGGTCGGCCTCGACCGGGCACTTCAGGCCCCCGGCCCGCATCGCCTCGGCGAACCGCAGGCAGCGCGCGGAGCGGCCGCGGTCCGGCTCGCCGACGGAGAACCGGGTCCCCTCCACATGCCGTACCACGCCCGGGGATTCGAGTTCGGTCGCCGCGTACACCACGCAGCCGACGGCCCGTTCGGGCGCGAGCACCGCGCTGACCGCGCCGCCCGGGTCGACGCTCTCCACGCGCCGGCCGTCGTGCGGGCCGCCGTGCCGGTGGAAGTACCACCAGGGGATGCCGTTCTGCGCGGCCACCACCGCCGTGGAGTCGTGCAGCAGCGGCGCGATCAGCGGCCCGCACGCCGCGTACGCGTGGGCCTTGAGGCCGAGGAAGACGTAGTCGACCGGGCCGATCGAGGCCGGGTCGTCGGTGGCACGGGGACGCGCGGTGAAGTCGCCGCGCGGGCTGCGCACCCGGACTCCGTGCTGCCGCATGGCCGCCAGATGCGGGCCGCGGGCGACGAGATGGACGTCGGCGCCGCCGCGGTGGAGCGCGGCACCGACATAGGCGCCGATCGCACCGGCTCCGAGGACTGCGACTCTCATGCGAGGAAGCTCCGTCCGGTCGAGCGTACCGAGGAACTGTCGAAGGTCGACGAAATACTGTCTACAGTATGGAAGTTGAGGTGACAAGGGCGCGGTCCGGAAACCGGTCGGACGGACCGTTCGTCGCGCCCCGCATACCGTTCGTCGCACGCGAGCGGCGGGGTGGGTTCTCAACTCCGCGCCCACTGCCTACCGTCCGGGATCATGAGTCCCCCCGTCGCCCCCGCCGGCTGGAGCCGGTGGCTCGTTCCGCCCGCCGCCCTCTCCGTCCACCTCTCCATCGGGCAGGCCTACGCCTGGAGCGTCTTCAAGCCGCCCCTGGAGTCCTCCCTCGGTCTCAGCGGCACGCAGAGCGCGCTGCCCTTCCAGCTCGCCATCGTCATGCTGGGCCTGTCCGCCGCGTTCGGCGGCACCCTCGTGGAGCGCAACGGGCCGCGCTGGGCCATGACGGTCTCCCTGGTCTGCTTCTCCTCCGGGTTCCTGATCTCCGCGCTCGGCGCCGCCACCGAGCAGTACTGGCTGATCGTCCTCGGCTACGGCTTCGTCGGCGGGATCGGCCTGGGCATCGGCTACATCTCGCCGGTCTCCACCCTGATCAAGTGGTTCCCCGACCGCCCCGGCATGGCCACCGGCATCGCGATCATGGGCTTCGGCGGCGGCGCCCTCATCGCCTCGCCCTGGTCCACCCAGATGCTGGAGTCCTTCGGCGCCGACAGCTCCGGGATCGCGCTCGCCTTCCTGGTGCACGGACTCGCCTACGCCGCGTTCATGTCCCTCGGCGTGCTCCTGATCCGGGTCCCGCGCGGCGAGCGGCCGGTGGCGGGCGCCCCGAGCGTCCTGGCCGGACCGCAGGTCTCCGCCCGCAGCGCCGTCCGCACCCCGCAGTTCTGGTGCCTGTGGGTGGTGCTCTGCATGAACGTGACGGCGGGCATCGGCATCCTGGAGAAGGCCGCCCCGATGATCACGGACTTCTTCGCGGACACCTCCACCCCGGTCTCGGTCTCGGCCGCCGCGGGCTTCGTCGCCCTGCTGTCCGCCGCGAACATGGCGGGCCGCATCGGCTGGTCGTCCACCTCCGACCTCATCGGACGCAAGAACATCTACCGCGTCTACCTGGGCTTCGGCGCCGTCATGTACGCCCTGATCGCCCTGTTCGGGGACGCCTCCAAGCCGCTGTTCGTGCTCTGCGCGCTGGTCATCCTCTCCTTCTACGGCGGCGGCTTCGCGACCATCCCCGCCTATCTGAAGGACCTCTTCGGCACCTACCAGGTCGGCGCCATCCACGGGCGGCTGCTCACCGCCTGGTCCACGGCCGGCGTCCTCGGACCGCTGATCGTGAACTGGATCGCCGACCGCCAGGAGGCCGCGGGACGGCACGGCGCCTCGCTCTACGGCCTCTCCCTGGTCATCATGATCGGCCTGCTGGTCGTCGGCTTCGTCGCCAACGAACTCGTCAGGCCCGTCGACCCCCGTCACCACGTGCCCGCCCCGAAGGAGGCCGCCGATGTCGAACGACAGCAGCCAGAGTCCGCCTGACCGGCGGTGGCTGATCGCGCTGGCCTGGGTGTGGGTCGGCGTGCCGCTCGCCTACGGTCTCTACGAACTGGTGCGGAAGGTCACCCAGCTGTTCACCGGGTGACCCGTGTTCCGGGTGCCTGTTCGGACGGTGCGCGGACGTCCGAGGGTCTGACAGAAGCCGACAACGTGGGCTGCTGTTTCCTGTCGGCTCACCCGCCGTCGTACCCGTGAGTCACTGATCAGACTGGTGGATCCCGCTACCCAGGCAGTGAAGGGGATCCCCCAATGAACGGCTCGCGCATCGCCGCCGTCGGCCACTACCAGCCCGCCAAGGTGCTCACCAACAAGGACCTGGCGGGCCTGGTCGACACCAGCGACGAGTGGATCACCACCCGGGTGGGCATCCGCACGCGGCATGTCGCGGGACCCGACGAGCCGGTCGACGAGCTGGCCGCGCACGCCGGTGCGAAGGCCCTCGCGGCGGCGGGCATCGAACCCGCCGACATCGACCTGGTGCTGGTCGCCACCTCCACGGCCGTGGACCGCTCGCCCAACATGGCCGCGCGGGTCGCCCACCGGCTCGGCATCCCCTCGCCCGCCGCCATGGACGTCAACGTGGTCTGCGCGGGCTTCACCCACGCGCTGGCCACCGCCGACCACACCCTGCGGGCGGGCGCCGCCACCCGCGCCCTGGTCATCGGCGCCGACAAGATGACCGACATCACCGACTGGACCGACCGCACCACCTGCGTGCTGGTCGGGGACGGCGCGGGCGCCGCCGTCGTCGAGGCGTCCGACGGGCCCGGCATCGGCCCGGTGCTGTGGGGCTCGGTGCCCGAGATGGGCCACGCCGTGCGGATCGAGGGCACGCCCTCCCGGTTCGCGCAGGAGGGGCAGAGCGTCTACCGCTGGGCCACCACCCAGCTCCCCGCCATCGCCCGCAAGGCCGTCGAGCGGGCCGGGCTCACCCCCGAGGAGCTGGCCGGGGTCGTCCTGCACCAGGCCAACCTGCGGATCATCGAGCCGCTCGCGGAGAAGATCGGCGCCGTCAACGCGGTCGTCGCGCGGGACGTCGTCGACTCCGGCAACACCTCGGCGGCGAGCATCCCGATGGCCTTCTCGAAGCTCGTCGAACAGGGCGCGCTCGCCACCGGCGACCCGGTCCTGCTGTTCGGCTTCGGCGGCAACCTGTCCTACGCGGGGCAGGTCGTCCGCTGCCCCTGACCTGGGGTTTCCTCGCGGGACGACGGGGTCGGCGGGCGGTCGGGCGGGTCAAGGCGGGCCGTAGACTGTAGACGAAAGACAATCCATACTGGCTTTCCGGCCGCTGGCGTCCCGCACTGCCCAGGAGGGGACCGACCGATGTTGTCGTCAGGACTGCCGCAGGGCGCGGTGCCCCGGCTCGAACGGCCCGGCCCGCTGCGCGACCGGGTCTACGAGGCGCTGCTCGAACTGATCACCACCCGCGCCCTGCGGCCCGGCCAGCACCTGGTGGAGAGCGAACTCGCGGGCCATCTCGGGGTCTCCCGGCAGCCGGTGCGCGAGGCGCTCCAGCGCCTCAACACCGAGGGGTGGGTCGATCTGCGGCCCGCCCAGGGCGCCTTCGTGCACGAGCCGACGGAGGCGGAGGCCGACCAACTCCTCACCGTCCGCACCCTGTTGGAGGCGGAGGCGGCCCGGCTCGCCGCCGCCAACGCGGGCAGCGCCGGAATCGCCGCGCTGACCGCGCTCTGCGCCGAGGGCGAGCGGGCCGTCGCCGACGACGACGTGGACACCGCCGTCGCCGTCAACGCCCGCTTCCACGGCGCGATCATGGAGCTGGCCGGGAACGCGGTCCTCGCCGAGCTGGCCGCGCAGGTCGACCGGCGGGTGCGCTGGTACTACACACCGGTGGCCCGGCAGCGCGGCGAGCAGTCCTGGATCGAGCACCGCGCCCTGATCGCGGCCATCGCGGACCGTGACGAGACCCGGGCGACGGAGCTGATGCGCGAGCACACCGAGCACACCCGCCGCACCTACCACGAACGCCCCGCCGTTTAGCGCCTGGTGAGCCGCCCGTTGCCCGCCGCTCCGCCGCCGGACGGCTTCCGGTTCACCGCGCCGCCCTTTGTCCTGTGAAAGGAGAAAGTCGACGGTGATTCGTGCACAGCTTCTTCCCAGGTTCGGCGGGCGCTGCTACGTTCCCCTCGAAAGCCCGAACGCGGTAGGCCGGTTGAGGCGGGGAGGGGTCAGTGAGACGCATGACGGCACGGCCCGCGAACGCCCATCAGGCCCGACTGCTCACCCTGTTGCGCGACGGCGGTCCCAACTCCCGCGCCCAACTGGGTGATCAGGTCGACCTCTCCCGGTCCAAGCTCGCCGTCGAGGTGGACCGGCTGCTGGAGACAGGCCTCGTCGTGGCCGACGGACTCGCCGCCTCGCGCGGCGGCCGCCGCTCCCACAACATCCGGCTCGCCCCCGGCCTGCGGTTCCTCGGTGTCGACATCGGCGCGACCTCGGTCGACGTCGCCGTCACCAACGCGGAACTGGAGATCCTCGGACACCTCAACCAGCCGATGGACGTCCGTGAGGGCCCCGTCGCCGTCTTCGAGCAAGTCCTGTCCATGGCGGCCAAGTTGCGCGCCTCCGGGCTCGCCGAGGGGTTCGACGGCGCCGGGATCGGCGTCCCGGGCCCGGTCCGCTTCCCCGAGGGGGTCCCGGTGGCCCCGCCGATCATGCCCGGCTGGGACGGGTTCCCGGTCCGTGAGGCGCTCAGCCAGGAACTGGGCTGCCCGGTCATGGTCGACAACGACGTGAACCTGATGGCGATGGGGGAGCAGCACGCGGGCGTCGCCCGTTCCGTGGACGACTTCCTCTGCGTCAAGATCGGCACCGGTATCGGCTGCGGCATCGTCGTCGGCGGTCAGGTGCACCGCGGGGCGACCGGCAGCGCGGGCGACATCGGACACATCCAGGCCGTGCCCGACGGGCGCCCGTGCGCCTGCGGCAACCGGGGCTGCCTGGAGGCCCACTTCAGCGGCGCCGCCCTCGCCCGGGACGCCCAGGAGGCGGCCCAGCAGGGGCAGTCCGAGGAACTCGCGGGCCGCCTCGCCGCCCACGGCACCCTGACCGCCTCCGACGTGGCCGCGGCCGCCGTCGCGGGCGACGCCACCGCCCTCGGCCTGATCCGCGAGGGCGGCAACCACACCGGCCAGGTCATCGCCGGACTCGTCTCCTTCTTCAACCCCGGCCTGGTGGTGATCGGCGGCGGGGTGACCGGCCTCGGCCACACCCTGCTCGCCGCGATCCGCACCCAGGTCTACCGCCAGTCACTGCCCCTCGCGACGGGCAACCTGCCCATCGTGCTGGGGGAGTTGGGGCCCTCCGCCGGAGTCATCGGCGCGGCCCGACTGATCAGCGACCACCTCTTCTCACCCGCGTAGCCGACCGGCCGTCCCCGGCCCGTCGCGCGAACCGATCCGTACAGCGCCTCGCTCTGCCCTGCCCTGCTCCGCCCTGACACCGGCCCGCACGCCAGCCGAGGGGAACCACCATGGCACCAGAACCACCGCTGCTCAGCATGTCCGGAATCACCAAGTCGTTCCCCGGAGTCCGGGCCCTCGACGGCGTCGACCTCGACGTCCAGGCCGGTGAGGTGCACTGCCTGCTCGGCCAGAACGGGGCGGGCAAGTCCACCCTCATCAAGGTCCTCGCCGGTGCCCACCAGCCCGACACCGGCACCATCAGATGGCGCGGCGAGGAGGTCACCCTCCGCTCGCCCATCGCCGCCATGCGCCTCGGCATCGCCACCATCTACCAGGAACTCGACCTCGTCGAGCACCTGTCGGTGGCCGAGAACGTCCACCTCGGCCACGAACCCACCACGGCGGGCTTCGTCGTCCGGGGCAAGGCGGCCAGGGCGTCGACCGCCCAGCTCCTGAAGCGCCTCGGACACCCGGAGATCGACCCGGGCAGGCTGGTGGCCCGGCTCTCCGCCGCCCAGCGGCAAATCGTGTCGATGGCCCGCGCGCTCTCCCACGACGTGCGGCTCATCGTCATGGACGAACCGTCCGCCGCCCTCGACCCCGACGAGGTCGACAACCTGTTCCGCATCGTCGGCGACCTCACCGCCGACGGCGTGGCCGTCGTGTACATCTCGCACCGCCTGGAGGAGATCCGCCGCATCGGCGACCGGGTCACCGTCCTCAAGGACGGCCGCGCGGTGGCCGGCGGACTCCCCGCCGAGTCCACGCCGACCCGGGACGTGGTGGCCCTGATGACCGGCCGCTCCGTCGCCTACGTCTTCCCCGAACGCCCCGCCTCCGCCCCCGAGGGCCCACCGGTCCTCGAAGTGCGCGGCCTGGCCAGGGACGGCGAGTTCGCCCCCCTCGACCTGCGGGTGCGGCCGGGCGAGATCGTCGGGCTCGCCGGGCTGGTCGGCTCGGGACGCTCCGAGATCCTGGAGACCGTCTACGGCGCCCGCAGGCCCACCGCGGGCCAGGTCCTCGTCGACGGGACGGCGCTGCGGCCCGGCAGCGTGCGGGCCGCCGTCCGCGCCGGACTCGGGCTCGCCCCCGAGGAGCGCAAGGCGCAGGCCCTGCTGATGCTGGAGTCCGTCACCCGCAACGTCTCCGTCTCCTCGCTGTCCCGCTTCGCCCGCGCCGGATGGATCGACCGCCGCGCCGAACTCGGCGCCGCGCGGGCCGCCACCCGCGAACTGTCCCTGCGGCCCGACGCCCCCTCCGCGCCGGTGCGCACCCTCTCCGGCGGCAACCAGCAGAAGGCGGTCCTGGCCCGCTGGCTGCTGCGCGGCTGCCGGGTCCTGCTCCTGGACGAACCCACCCGGGGCGTCGACGTCGGCGCCCGCGCCGAGCTGTACGCGGTGATCAGGCGCCTCGCCGACGAGGGTCTCGCCGTCCTGCTGGTCTCCAGCGAGGTGCCGGAGGTGCTCGGCCTCGCCGACCGCGTCCTGGTGCTCCGCGAGGGACGCGTCGTCCACACGGCGCCCGCCCGCGAACTCGACGAACACCGCGTACTCGACCTGGTCATGGAAGGAAGCCCGGCGACATGACGCAGCCCGTCTCCCCGCCCCGGGACAGCACAGGCAAACTGCCCCCGGTCGACCGACTCCCCGCGTTCCGCGGCCTGTTGGCCCACACCGACGTCCGCACCCTGTCCCTGCTCGGCGTCCTCGCCGTGCTCGTCCTGATCGGCGGCGTCACCAGGCCCGACGAGTTCCTGGACACCCGCAACCTCCAACTCGTCCTCACCCAGGCGTCGGTGATCGGCGTCGTCACCGTCGGCATGACCTTCGTCATCACCTCGGGCGGCATCGACCTCTCGGTCGGCGCGATCGTCGCCCTCTCCTCGGTCTGGGCGACGACGGTCGCCACCCAGGAGTACGGCTTCGCCGGGATCCTCTTCACGGCCGTCCTGGTCGGCGTCGGCTGCGGCCTGGTCAACGGGGTGCTCATCGCCTACGGCGGGATGGTGCCGTTCATCGCCACCCTCGCCATGCTCGCCTCGGCCCGCGGGCTCGCCCTGCAGATCACCGACGGCAGGACCCAGATCGTCGGCGTGCGCGGCCTCCTCGACCTCGGCGAACGCGACGCCTACGTGCTGGGCGTGCCGCCCCTGGTGATCGTCTTCGCCGTCGTCACGGTCTGCGGCTGGCTGATCCTCAACCGCACCACCTTCGGCCGCCGCACCGTCGCCGTCGGCGGCAACGCGGAGGCCGCCCGGCTGGCCGGGATCGACGTCCGCCGCCAGCGCCTCTACCTCTACCTGCTGTCCGGACTGTGCTGCGGGATCGCCGCGTTCCTGCTGATCGTGCTCTCCGGCTCGGGCCAGAACACCAACGGCAACCTCTACGAACTCGACGCCATCGCCGCCGCGATCATCGGCGGCACCCTGCTCAGCGGCGGGCGGGGCACCATCACCGGCTCGGTGCTCGGCGTCCTGATCTTCACCACGATCACCAACATCTTCGCCCTCAACAACCTGCAGAGCGACGTCCAGCAGATCGCCAAGGGCGCGATCATCGTCGCCGCCGTGCTGGTCCAGCGCCGTACCGCGAGCACGCCATGAGGAAAGGGTTCACCGCCATGCCAGAGCCGACGTCCTTCACCAGCCGCAGAGGGCTGCTCCTGGGAGCCGCCGCCGTCTCCTCCGCCTCCCTGCTGGTCGGATGCACCAGCAACGCGTCCGACGACGAGGAGACCGCGGCAGGCGGCCAGCCCGCCGCCTCCGACAGCCCCGGCAAGCCGGTCACCATCGGCTTCGCGGGACCGCAGGCCGACCACGGCTGGCTCAACGCGATCAACGACAACGCCAAGCGGCGCGCCAAGAAGTACTCCGACGTCACCCTGGAGATCACCGAGGGCTCCAACGACACCGCCGCCCAGATCGGCCAGATCGAGACGCTGATCAACAAGAAGGTCGACGTCCTGGTGGTGCTCCCCGCCGACGGCAAGGCCCTCACCCAGGTCGGCCTGAAGGCCATGCGGGCCGGCATCCCCGTCGTCAACCTCGACCGGATCTTCAACTCCCCCCAGGCGTACCGCTGCTGGATCGGCGGCGACAACTACGGCATGGGCCTCAACGCCGGGACGTACATCGGCGAGAAGCTCAAGGGCAAGAGCGACGCCCGGGTCGTCGAACTCGCCGGACTGGACAACCTGGAACTCACCAAGCAGCGCACCCAGGGCTTCGACGACGCCCTCAAGAACTACCCGAACATCAAGAAGGTCGCCCGCCAGGCCGCCGACTTCACCGTCGAGTCGGGACAGGCCAAGATGGCCCAGCTCCTCCAGGCCCAGTCTAAGTTCGACGCCCTGTGGAACCACGACGACGACCAGGGCGTGGGCGCCCTGCGCGCCGTCGAACAGGCGGGCCGCGACGACTTCCTGATGGTCGGCGGCGCGGGCGCGCTCTCCGCCTTCCAGGCCATCAAGCAGGACAACGGCGTCCTCAAGGCGACCGTCCTCTACCCGCCGACCATGGCCGCCTCCGCCATCGACCTGGCCCGCGCCCTCGGCCAGGGCAAGGGCGTCGGCGGACTCGCCGAGTACGAGATCCCGTCCTCGGTGACGCTCTACTCCGCCGTCGTCGACAAGGACAACGTCGACCGGTACATGCCCACCGGCTTCCGCTGACCGGCCCCGCCCCGCACCCGCCGCCCGCACCCCGCGCGGCGCCACGACGACGTGGACCGACATGACCACCGGGCCACGAGGACCAGGAGGACTTCCGTATGGGACAGCCGCAGCAGCCGGACGGGCCACCGGGAGAGCGGACGCCGCTGCGCGTCGGCATGGTCGGCTACGCCTTCATGGGCGCCGCCCACTCCCAGGGCTGGCGCACCGCGCGCCGGGTCTTCGACCTGCCGCTGAGGCCCGTCCTGGCCGCGATCTGCGGACGGGACGGGGCGGCGGTCCGCGCGGCGGCCGACCGGCACGGCTGGGACAGCGCCGAGACCGACTGGCGGCGACTGGTCGCACGGGACGACATCGACCTCGTCGACATCTGCACCCCCGGCGACAGCCACGCCGAGATCGCCCTCGCCGCGCTGGCCGCGGGCAAGCACGTCCTGTGCGAGAAGCCCCTCGCCAACACCGTCGCGGAGGCCGAGGCGATGACCGCGGCGGCCGAAGAGGCGCACCGGCGGGGGCAGTTGGCGATGGTCGGCTTCAACTACCGCCGGGTGCCCGCCACCGCGCTCGCCCGCGCCATGGTCCAGGAGGGCAGGATCGGCACCCTGCGCCATCTGCGGGTGACCTACCTCCAGGACTGGCTGGTCGACCCGGAGTTCCCGCTCACCTGGCGGCTGCGCAAGGAGCAGGCCGGATCCGGCTCCCTCGGCGACCTCGGCGCCCACATCGTCGACCTCGCCCAGTTCCTCGCGGGCGAACCGCTCGCCGGGGTGTCCGCGCTCACCGAGACCTTCGTACGGGAGCGCCCGCTGCCCGTCGGCGCCACCAGCGGTCTCACCGGCGGGGCATCCGCCGGGACCGGCGCCGTCACCGTCGACGACGCCGCCCTCTTCACCGGGCGCTTCGCCTCCGGCGCCCTCGCCTCCTTCGAGGCCACCCGCTACGCCACCGGCCGCAAGAACGCCCTGCGCATCGAACTCAACGGCGAGCGCGGCTCGTTGGCCTTCGACCTGGAACGCCTCAACGAACTCGCCTACCACGACGGCACCGAGCCCGGCACGCACGCCGGGTTCCGCCGCATCCTCGTCACCGAACCCGACCACCCCTACCTCGACGCCTGGTGGCCGCCCGGCCACGGCCTCGGCTACGAGCACACCTTCGTCCACCAGGCCCGCGACCTGGTCCACGCGATCGCCGGGGGCCGCGAACCGCGCCCCTCGTTCGCCGACGGACTCCAGGTGCAGCGGGTGCTCGCGGCCGTCGAGGAGAGCGCCGGGAAGAACTCCGTCTACACGCCCGTCGCCGACTGAGGAGGCCGCACCATGCCGCGCAGATTCACGCTCTTCACCGGTCAGTGGGCCGACCTCCCGCTGGAGGAGGTCTGCCGCCACGCCCGCGACTTCGGCTACGACGGCCTCGAACTCGCCTGCTGGGGCGACCACTTCGAGGTCGACAAGGCACTCGCCGACCCGTCCTACGTCGACTCCCGCCACCAGCTCCTCGCCAAGTACGGTCTCACCTGCTGGGCCGTCTCCAACCACCTCGTCGGCCAGGCCGTCTGCGACGCCATCATCGATGAACGCCACCAGGCCATCCTGCCCGCCCGGATCTGGGGCGACGGCGAACCCGAGGGCGTCAGGCGCCGGGCCGCCGCCGAGATGGCCGACACCGCGCGCGCCGCGGCCGCCCTCGGCGTCGACACCGTCGTCGGCTTCACCGGCTCCGCGATCTGGCACCTCGTGGCGATGTTCCCGCCCGCCCCCGAGTCGATGATCACCCGCGGCTACCAGGACTTCGCGGACCGCTGGAACCCGATCCTCGACGTCTTCGACCAGGAGGGCGTCCGCTTCGCCCACGAGGTCCACCCCAGCGAGATCGCCTACGACTACTGGACCACGCACCAGGCCCTGGACGCCGTCGGCCACCGGCCCGCCTTCGGCCTCAACTTCGACCCCTCGCACTTCGTCTGGCAGGACCTCGACCCGGTCGGCTTCCTCTGGGACTTCCGCGACCGGATCTACCACGTCGACTGCAAAGAGGCCCGCAAACGGCTCGACGGCCGCAACGGCCGCCTCGGCTCCCACCTCCCGTGGGGCGATCCCCGGCGCGGCTGGGACTTCGTCTCCGCCGGCCACGGCGACGTCCCCTGGGAGGACGTCTTCCGCATGCTGCGCTCCATCGACTACACCGGGCCCGTCTCCGTGGAGTGGGAGGACGCGGGCATGGACCGGCTCCAGGGCGCCCCGGAGGCGCTCACCCGCCTGAAGGCGTTCGACTTCGAGGCCCCGACGGCGTCCTTCGACGCCGCGTTCGGCAACTGACCGCCCCCCACCGGCACCACCCAGCTCCGGGATGACGGCGCATCCCGGCGTACGCACCCGCCCGTACAACCAGCCCCATCCTGGAGGCATCCGTGCACGGGAACGACCGCACCCCCGCCCGCCCCGGCAGAACCGCACCGCACCGACGACGTCCACCCCTGCGCAAGTCCGCCGCCCTGCTGGGCGCCGCGCTGCTGGCGGGCGCCACCCTCTCCCTGACCAGCCCGCAGGCCGGCGCAGCCGTCGCCGACCCGGGCACCGCCGCCGGATCCGCGGCGGCGCCGCTCGCCGAGGACTTCCAGCAGGTCACCCTCGCCAAGGGGGAGGCGGAGGTCGGCGAGCCCATGTCGCTCGCCGTCCTCCCGGACCGCTCGGTCCTGCACACCTCGCGCGACGGCGAACTCCGCGTCACCGACGCCGCGGGCGACACCACCCTCGCCGGGAAGCTGGACGTCTACTCCCACGACGAGGAAGGCCTCCAAGGCGTCGGCGTCGACCCGGACTTCACCGCCAACCGCTTCATCTACCTGTACTACGCGCCCCCGTTAAACACCCCCGCGGGCGACGCCCCCGAGACCGGCACCGCCGCCGACTTCGCCCCCTTCGACGGCGTCAACCGCCTCTCGCGGTTCGTCCTGAAGACCGACGGCACCCTCGACAACGCCAGCGAGAAGAAGATCCTCGACATCCCCGCCTCGCGCGGCCTGTGCTGCCACGTCGGCGGTGACATCGACTTCGACGCGGCGGGCAACCTGTACCTGTCGACCGGCGACGACACCAACCCGTTCCAGTCCGACGGCTTCACCCCCATCGACGAACGCGACGGGCGCAACCCCGCCTTCGACGCCCAGCGTTCGGCCGGCAACACCAACGACCTGCGCGGCAAGATCCTGCGCATCAAGGTCGAGGCCGACGGCACGTACACGGTCCCCGACGGCAACCTCTTCGCCCCCGGCACCGACCGGACCCGGCCCGAGATCTACGCCATGGGCTTCCGCAACCCGTTCCGCTTCAGCGTCGACAAGAAGACCGGCATCCTCTACGTCGGCGACTACGGCCCCGACGCGGGCGCCGCCGACCCGGCCCGCGGCCCCGCGGGACAGGTCGAGTTCGCCCGCGTGACCGCCCCGGGCAACTTCGGCTGGCCCTACTGCACCGGAGCCAACGACGCCTACCGCGACTACGACTTCGCGACGAAGACGTCCGGCGCCGCCTTCGACTGCGACGCGCCCAGGAACGACTCCCCGCACAACACCGGCCTCACCGAACTGCCCCCGGCCCAGCCCGCCTGGATCCCCTACGACGGCGCCTCCGTACCGGAGTTCGGGGACGGCTCCGAGTCCCCGATGGGCGGCCCGGTCTACCACTACGACGCCGCCCTCGACTCGCCCGTGAAGTTCCCCGAGGCCTACGACGGCGACTTCTTCGCCGGTGAGTTCGGCCGCCGCTGGATCAAGCGGATCTCCAGCGACGCCGACGGCACGGTCACCGCCATCAACCCCGTGCCCTGGACCGGCACCCAGGTGATGGACATGGCCTTCGGCCCCGACGGCGCCCTCTACGTCCTCGACTACGGCACCGCGTGGTTCGGCGGCGACGACAACTCCGGTCTCTACCGCATCGAGAACGCCACCGACGGCCACTCGCCGGTCGCCAAGGCCGCCGCCGACCGCACCTCGGGCAAGGCGCCCCTCAAGGTCCGCTTCTCCTCCGCGGGCACGACCGACCAGGACGGCGACGCCCTCACCTACCACTGGGACTTCGGCGACGGCGCGACCTCCACGGCCGCCGACCCCACCCACAAGTACCGGACGAACGGCACCTACACCGCGACCCTCACCGCCGAGGACTCCACCGGCCGCACCGGTAGCGCCAGCGTCCGCGTCGTCGTCGGCAACACCGCGCCCACCGTCACCCTGCAACTCCCCAAGGACGGACAGCTGTTCAGCTTCGGTGACGCCATCCCGTTCAAGGTGAAGGTCACCGACCCCGAGGACGGCCGCACCATCGACTGCGCCAAGGTGAAGGTCAGCTTCATCCTCGGCCACGACACCCACGGCCACCCGATCACCTCGGCGACCGGCTGCACCGGCACCATCCAGACCACCGCCGACGGCGGCCACGACGAGAACGCCAACATCTTCGGCGTCCTGGACGCCGAGTACACCGACAACGGCGGCGGCGGACAGGAGCCGCTGACCTCCCACGACCAGAACGTCCTCCAGCCCCGGCACCGGCAGGCCGAGCACTTCGGCGACTCCTCCGGCGTCTCGGTGATCACCAAGGAGGCCGCGCACGGCGGCAGGACCGTCGGCGACATCCACCACGGCGACTGGATCTCCTTCACCCCGTACGTCCTCGCGGACGCCAAGAAGATCACCGCCCGCGTCTCGTCCGGCGGGACCGGCGGCACTCTGGAGGTCCGCGCGGGCTCGCCCGGGGGCACCCTCCTCGGCAAGGCGACCGTGCCGGTGACCGGCGGCTGGGAGACCTTCCAGGACGTCACCGCCGACCTCCGCCACGCCCCGAAGGGCACCACCACGCTCTACCTCGTCTTCAAGGGCGGCACGGGCGCCCTCTTCGACGTCGACGACTTCACCTTCACCACCGGCTGAGAGGAGACACCCCGATGCGCACCACCGGCCTGCTGACGACCGCGGTCATCGGCGCCACGCTGCTCCTCACCGGCGTCACCGCCCCCGCGTCCTCCCACCCCGCGGAGACCGGGAAACGGGTCCTGGTCTTCTCCAAGACCGCCGGATTCCGCCACGACTCCATCCCCGACGGCATCGACACCATCCGCCGACTCGGCGCCACCGGCGGCTTCGCCGTCGACGCGACCGAGGACGCGGCCACCTTCACCCCCCGCACCCTGCGCCGCTACGACGCGGTCGTCTTCCTGTCCACCACGGGCGACGTCCTCACCGAGCCCCAACAGCGCGCGTTCGAGCGGTACATCCGCGACGGCGGCGGCTACGTCGGCATCCACGCCGCCGCCGACACCGAGTACGACTGGGAGTTCTACGGCGGCCTGGCCGGCGCCTACTTCGAGTCCCACCCGGCGATCCAGCCCGCGACCGTGCACGTCGAGGACCGCGCCCACCCCTCCACCGCCGACCTGGACCCGGTCTGGGAACGCACCGACGAGTGGTACAACTACCGCTCCAACCCGCGGGACAGGGCCCACGTCCTCGCCACCCTCGACGAGTCCTCCTACACCGGCGGCACCATGAACGGCGACCACCCGATCGCCTGGTGCCAGAACTACCAGGGCGGCCGCGCCTTCTACACCGGGGGCGGCCACACCAAGGAGTCCTACACCGAACCCGCCTTCGTCTCCCACCTGTCGGGCGGCCTGCGGTGGGCGATCGGCGACGCCCAGGCCGACTGCCGCCCGGAGAACGGCTACCGGCCCCTCTTCGACGGCACCTCCCTGGACGGCTGGCAGCAGGCGGGCCCCGGCTCCTTCACCCTCTCCGACGACGGCACCCTCACCTCGTCGGGCGGGATGGGCCTGCTCTGGTACTCGGCCGCGTCCTTCTCCTCGTACTCCCTGAAGCTCGACTGGAAGATGGCCTCCGAGTCGGGCGACGACAACTCCGGTGTCTTCGTGGGCTTCCCGCCCTCCGACGACCCGTGGTCCGCCGTCGACCACGGCTACGAGATCCAGATCGACGCCACCGACGTGCCCGAGAAGACGACGGGCTCCGTCTACGGGTTCCGCTCCGCCGACCTGAAGAAGCGCGATCGCGCGCTGAATCCGCCGGGGCAGTGGAACACCTACGAGATCCGGGTCACGGGCGAACGCCTGCGGATCTGGCTCAACGGCGTCCGCGTCAACGACTTCACCAACACCGACCCGGCCCGCAGCCTGCGCGACGGCCACATCGGCATCCAGAACCACGGAGCCGACGACCGGGTGTCGTTCCGCGACATCCGGATCAAGGAAATCCGGTGACGGGGGAGCGCCGCTCCCCGGCCGCGCCACCGGGCCCCTGAACGACGGTGGGCGGGAGACGCCGGACTCCCGCCCACCGTCCCCTCCGTCCTCCCCCTCCCCCCCCGCTCCACCCCTCTTGCCCCGCCGCCCCACCCCTCTTCCCCCGCCCCACGCAGCCGTCCGGCCAGCGCCCCGCCCAGCACCCGACGCGTCCGACAGGGAGCCCGCCATGTCCCTTCCCGTATCCGTCCCCGCCTCCGCCCCCGAACCCGTCGACCCCTCCCGCGTCGGTGTGTGGCTGGTCGGCGCCCGCGGTTCCGTCGCCGTGACGGTGGTCGCGGGGTGCGCAGCCGTCTCGGCGGGACTGCGCTCGCCCACCGGACTGGTCACCGAATCACCCGAGTTCGCCGACTCCGCGCTGCCTCCCCTGTCCGAGCTGGTCTTCGGCGGCCACGACACCCTCGACTGCCCGCTGCCCAAACGCGCCGAGGCACTGGCCGCCGGGGGCGTGCTCCCACCGGGCCTGCCGAGCGCCGTCGGCGCCGAACTCGACGCGGCGGAACGGGAGATCAGGCCCGGTGGCCCGGTCCCCGGCGAGACCCGCTCGCCCCGGCAGCTGATCGCCGCGTTCGCCGCCGACATCGACGACTTCACCCGGCGGCATGGCCTCGCGCGGACGGTGGTGGTCAACGTCGCCTCCACCGAGCCCGCGGCGACGGGAGACTCCCTGCCGCCCAGCTCCCTCTACGCGGCGGCGGCCCTGGAAGCGGGCTGCCCCTACGTCAACTTCACCCCGTCGACGGGACTGCACCACCCGGCGCTCGCCGACGCCCTCGCCGCCAGCGGACTGCCGTACGCGGGCCGGGACGGCAAGACCGGTCAGACCCTCCTGCGCGCGGTCCTCGGCCCGATGTTCCACCAGCGGGCGCTGACGGTCCGCGCCTGGTCCGGCACCAACCTGCTCGGCGGCGGTGACGGCGCCGCCCTCGCCGACCCGGCCGCCGCGGCGGCGAAGAACGCGGGCAAGGAACGCGTCCTCGCGGACACCCTCGGCAGCACCCCCGAGGGCGAGGTGCACATCGACGACGTCCCCGCCCTCGGCGACTGGAAGACCGCCTGGGACCACATCGCCTTCGACGGCTTCCTCGGCACCCGCATGATCCTCCAGACCATCTGGCAGGGCTGCGACTCCGCCCTCGCCGCACCCCTCGTCCTCGACCTCGCCCGCCTGACCGCCCGCGCCCACGAGGCGGGCCTCTCCGGTCCGCTGAGCGAACTCGGCTTCTACTTCAAGGACCCGGTCGGCGAGGGCCCCTCCGCACTCTCCGACCAGCACGCCTCCCTGCTGACCCTCGCGACACGGCTGCGGAGCGACGCGGGGGAGCGGGACGGGATGGAGCGGGGCGGGGTGGAGCGGGACGGGGTGGAGAAGCGCACGGAGGAGAGGGGTGCGGTGGAGCGGGGCGCGGAGGAGAGGGATCCGGGAGCCGGGGGAGCGGAGGAGGCGTCGTGAGGCCGGGGAACGGAGGGGTGCCCGAACCCGCCGGGGGCCGGGACGTCTCGCAGGCAGCCGCGACGAACCCGGGCGCCGCCCCCGACCTCAGGGCCTGGGCCGAACTCCTGCGTCTGCCCGCCCTGTTCACCGTCCCCGGTGACGCCCTGGCCGGGGCCGCGACGGTCTCCGCCGGACTCCACTCCCGCACCCTCCTCGCCATCGGTTCCTCCCTCTGCCTCTACGAGGCGGGCATGGCTCTCAACGACTGGGCCGACCGCGACGAGGACGCCCGCGACCGCCCCCACCGCCCCCTCCCCTCCGGCCGCGTCCGGCCGTCCTCGGCGCTCGCCGCGGCCTGCGGCCTCACGGCCGCCGGTCTGGCCCTCGCCTCCCGGGCGGGCCGCCCCGCGCTCACCGTCGCCGTGCCGCTGGCCGCCACCGTCTGGGCCTACGACCTCGCGCTGAAGCACACCCCGGCGGGCCCGGTCGCCATGGCCGCCGCCCGGGGGCTCGACCTGCTCCTGGGCGCCGCCGCGAGCACCGGCCGGGCCCGCGAGGCGGTCCCCTCCGCGGCCCTGCTCGCCACCCACACCCTCGCCGTGACGTCGGTCTCCCGCCGCGAGACGACCGGCGGAGCGCCCCTGGTGCCCCTGGCGGCCCTGGCCACCACCGGCCTCCTCACCCACCTGCTCGCCCGCCGCCCCCGGACCGACGTCCATGCCCCGGGAACAGCCCCCCACCGTCCGCCGGACACCCCATCTCCCGGCGGACCGACCCCGGTGCGGGCCCCCTCCCCGGGCGCGCGCATCGCACCACCGGCGGTCGCCGCACGACCACGCCGACCCGGGGCGCACGCCCGCCTCGCCGGAGCGCACCCCCGTGCCGTTGCGGCACACCCCCGGACCAGCGGGGCGCCCCGAACCGTCCCGCGTCTCCCCGCCCCCGCCTCGGACGCCCTGCGGCTCGCGTTCGCCCTCGCCTATCCGGCCACCGCCGCCCGTCCCTATCTGCACGCCGCGCTCAACCCCTCACCTCCCCTCACCCAACGGGCCGTCGGCGGCGGCATCCGCGCCACGATCCCCCTCCAGGCCGCGCTCACCGCCCGCGCCGGAGGAACCCCCACCGCCCTGCTGGTCGCGGCCCTCGCCCCGCTCGCCAGGAGGTTCGCGAGGAAGGTGAGCGTCACATGACCCCGCAGCGGCCCTTGGCCCTCGACTCCCTCTCCACCCCCGTTTCCCCTTCCCCCTCCCGCCCGCCCCCTCCGCTTCGGCTACGGCACCAACGGCCTCGCCGACCTCCGTCTGGACGACGCCCTCTCCCTCCTGGCCGACCTCGGCTACGACGGCGTCGGCCTGACCCTCGACCACATGCACCTCGACCCCTTCGCCCCCGATCTCCCCGCCCGCGTCGCGCACGTGGCCCGCCGCCTGGACTCCCTCTCCCTCGGGGTCACCGTCGAGACCGGCGCCCGCTACGTGCTCGACCCGCGCCGCAAGCACGGCCCCTCCCTGCTGGAGCACGACCCCGGCGACCGGGCCCGCCGCGCCGACCTGCTGGTCCGCGCCGTCGGGATCGCCGCCGACCTCGGCGCCCACGCCGTCCACTGCTTCAGCGGCGTCCCGCCCGCCGACACCCCGCCCGACGCGGCGTGGGACCGGCTGGCCGACGCCCTCGCGCCCGTCCTCGACGCCGCCACCCGCGCGGGCGTCCCGCTGGCCGTCGAGCCCGAACCCGGTCACCTCCTCGCCACCCTCGACGACTTCCACCGCCTGCGCCACGCCCTCGGCGACCCGGACCACCTCGGTCTCACCCTCGACCTCGGCCACTGCCAGTGCCTGGAACCCCTCCCTCCGGCCGACTGCGTCCGCGCCGCCGCCCCCTGGCTGCGCCACGTCCAGATCGAGGACATGCGGCGCGGTGTCCACGAACACCTCCCGTTCGGCACCGGCGAGATCGACTTCCCGCCCGTCCTCGCGGCCCTCGCCGCCGTCGGCTACCAGGGCCTCACCGTCGTCGAACTGCCCCGTCACTCCCACGAGGGCCCGCGTCAGGCGGAACTGTCCCTCCCCTTCCTCCGCGACGCGGCGGCCCGCGCGTCCGCCGCGCCCTTCGCCGCCGCACCCCACGCCGACCGCCCGGCCGTCCCCGAAGGGAGCCGCACCCCATGACGCACCCGCACCCCGCCCCGGCGACCTCGCGGACGACCGACCCCGCCACCCTGTACGCCGACCTCGTCCCCCACCTCGAACCGCCCGCCCGCGCCTGGCTCGACCGGGCCCTCGAAGAGGCCGCCGCGCAACCCGGCGTGCACGGCCCGCTCGCGGTGTGGGAGCTGCGCCTGGCCGAGGCCGGACGCCGGTGCGGTCACGCGCACGCCGACACCGCCCGCGTCCTGATCCTGCACGCCGCCCGCGCCGACACCGAGGCCCTCGGCCGCGTCTACTCCCAGGGCACCGCCGCCGAACGCCGCGCCGTGCTCCACTCCCTCCCGCTCCTCGTCGACGGCCCTGGTGCCCTCCCGCTCGTCGAGGACGCGCTGCGCACCAACGACACCCGCCTGGTCGCCGCAGCCGTCGGCCCCTACGCGGCCCGGCACCTCCCCGCCCACCTCTGGCGCCACGCCGTCCTGAAGTGCCTGTTCACCGGGGTGCCCGTCGCCGGGATCGCCGACCTGGAACGCCGCGCCCTCGGCGACGCCGAACTGGCCCGGATGCTCGGCGACCACGCCGCCGAACGCACCGCCGCCGGCCGCTCCGTCCCCGCCGACCTGAACCGCGTCCTGGCCCTCACCGACCCCACGGCCACCCCACCCGCGCGCCCCGCCGACCACGGCCCGCACGGCACCGAAGGCACCGAAGGCAAGGAGTCCTGATGCGCATCTTCGACCCCCACATCCACATGACGTCACGGACCACCGACGACTACCGGGCGATGCACGCGGCGGGCGTCCGGGCCGTCGTCGAACCCTCCTTCTGGCTCGGCCAGCCCCGCACCTCGCCCCACTCCTTCCTCGACTACTTCGATTCCCTCCTGGGCTGGGAGCCCTTCCGCGCCGCGCAGTACGGCATCGCCCACCACTGCACGATCGCCCTCAACCCCAAGGAGGCGAACGACCCGCGCTGCGCCCCCGTCCTCGACGAACTGCCCCGCTATCTCGTCAAGGACCAGGTCGTCGCCGTCGGGGAGATCGGCTACGACTCGATGACCCCGGCCGAGGACACCGCCCTCGCCGCCCAGCTCCAACTCGCCGCCGACCACGGCCTCCCCGCGCTCGTCCACACCCCGCACCGCGACAAGCTCGCCGGACTGCGCCGCACCCTCGACGCGGTCCGCGCCTCCGCGCTGCCCCCGGAGCGGGTCCTCGTCGACCACCTCAACGAGACCACCGTCAAGGAGGCCAAGGACAGCGGCTGCTGGCTCGGCTTCTCCGTCTATCCCGACACCAAGATGGACGAGGAACGGATGGTCACCGTCCTGCGGACCTACGGCCCCGAACAGGTCCTGGTGAACTCCGCCGCAGACTGGGGCCACAGCGACCCCCTCAAGACCCGGCGGGTCGGCGACCTGATGCTCGCCCGCGGCTTCACCGACGACGACGTCGACCGGGTGCTGTGGCGCAACCCCGTCGCCTTCTACGGGCTGAGCGGCCGGCTCGACCTGGACGTCGCCGCGCCCGACCCCACGCACGAGGGCAACTCCGTGCTGCGCGGCGGGGAGTGAGCGATGCGCTTCCGGCACCCCGACGGCTCCACCGTCCACCTCGCCTACTGCACCAACGTCCACCCCGCGGAGACCCTCGACGGCGTGCTCGCCCAACTCCGCGACCACTGCGAGCCCGTCCGCCGCCGCCTCGGACGCGACCGCCTCGGCATCGGACTCTGGCTCGCCAGGGACGCCGCCCACGCCCTCGTCACCGACCCGTCCGCGCTGCGCGGCCTGCGCGCCGAACTGGACCGGCGCGGCCTCGAAGTCGTCACCCTCAACGGCTTCCCCTACGAGGGGTTCGGCGCCGAAGAGGTCAAGTACCGCGTCTACCGGCCCGACTGGGCCGACCCCGAACGCCTCCACCACACCACCTCCCTGGCCCGTGTCCTCGCCCATCTGCTGCCCGACGACGTCACCGAGGGCAGCGTCTCCACCCTGCCGCTGGCCTGGCGCACCGCCTACGGCGAACCGCGCGCCGAGAAGGCCCGCGCCGCCCTCGCCACCCTCGCCGAACGCCTCGACGCCCTCCACGAACTCACCGGCCGCTCCATCCGCGTCGGCCTGGAGCCCGAACCCGGCTGCGTCGTCGAGACCACCGCCGACGCCCTCGCCCCGCTCACCGCCCTCGCCCACCCCCGCATCGGCGTGTGCGTCGACACCTGCCATCTCGCCACCTCCTTCGAAGACCCGCACACCGCCCTGGACGCGCTGACCGCCGCGTCCGTCCCCGTCGTCAAGTCCCAGCTGTCGGCGGCCCTGCACGCCGAACACCCCCACCTCCCCGAGGTGCGCGCCGCGCTCGCCGCCTTCGACGAACCCCGCTTCCTGCACCAGACCCGCACCGCCACCGCCGCCGACCTGCGCGGCACCGACGACCTCGGCGAGGCGCTCGCCGGCGACACCCTGCCCGACGCGGCGCCCTGGCGTGCCCACTTCCACGTCCCGCTGCACGCGGCCCCCGCCGCGCCCCTCACCTCCACGCTCCCCGTCCTCGAAGCGGCCCTGGCCCGGCTGGTCGGCGGCCCGCACCCGCTCACCCGGCACCTGGAGGTCGAGACCTACACCTGGCAGGCCCTCCCCGCCGCACTGCGCCCGCGCGGCCGGGCCCAGCTCGCCGACGGCATCGCCGCCGAACTCACCCTCGCCCGCGATCTGCTGACCGACCTCGGCCTGAAGGAACTCCCATGAGCACCCCCGGGTCCGCGCCGCGGCCCACCCCGCTCCTCGTCCTGGACGTCGTCGGCCTCACCCCCCGTCTCCTCGACCACATGCCCCACCTCAAGCGGCTCGCCGGGACCGGCTCCCGGGCCGCCCTCGGCACCGTGCTGCCCGCCGTCACCTGCGCCGCCCAGTCGACCTTCCTCACCGGCGCCCACCCGGCCGAGCACGGCATCGTCGGCAACGGCTGGTACTTCCGCGAACTCGGCGACGTCCTCCTGTGGCGCCAGCACAACGGACTCGTCTCCGGCGACAAGCTCTGGGACGCCGCCCGCCGCGCCCACCCCGGCTACACCGTGGCGAACATCTGCTGGTGGTACGCCATGGGCGCCGACACCGACTTCACCGTCACCCCCCGTCCCGTCTACTACGCCGACGGCCGCAAGGAACCCGACTGCTACACCCGCCCGCCCGAGCTGCACGACGAACTCACCGACCTGCTCGGCACCTTCCCGCTCTTCCACTTCTGGGGGCCCGGCGCCGACCTCGTCTCCAGCCAGTGGATCATCGACGCGACCCGGCACGTCCAGCGCACCCGCCACCCGGACCTGACCCTCTGCTACCTCCCTCACCTCGACTACGACCTCCAGCGCCACGGCCCCGACGACCCGCGCTCCCTGCGGGCCGCCACCGACCTGGACACGGCCCTGGCCCCCCTCCTGGACGACGCCCGCGCCGAGGGCCGTACCGTCGTCGTCCTCTCCGAGTACGGCATCACCCGCGTGGACCGGCCCGTCGACATCAACCGGGCCCTGCGCCGCGCCGGTCTGCTGGAGGTGCACACCCAGGACGGCATGGAGTACCTGGACCCGATGGCCTCCCGCGCCTTCGCGGTCGCCGACCACCAGATCGCCCATGTGTACGTGCGCCGCCCCGAGGACCTCGACGCCGCGCGCGCCGCCCTCGCCGACCTGCCCGGCGTCGAGCAACTCCTGGACGACGAGGGCAAGAAGGCCCACCACCTCGACCACCCGCGCGCCGGAGAGCTGGTCGCCGTCGCGGAACCGGACGCCTGGTTCACGTACTACTACTGGCTCGACGACCGCCGCGCGCCCGACTTCGCGCAGCTCGTCGAGATCCACCGCAAACCCGGCTACGACCCGGTCGAACTGTTCATGGACCCGCTCGACCCCTACGTCAAGGTCAAGGCGGCCGGGGCGCTCGCCCGCAAGAAGCTCGGCATGCGCTACCGGATGGCGGTCGTGCCCCTGGACCCGTCACCTATTCGGGGCAGCCACGGCCGCCTCCCGGCGAGCGACGACGACGGTCCGCTCCTCATCTGCTCCACCCCCCGTGCTGTCGGCGACCGCCTCGCGGCCACCGACGTCAAGTCGCTCCTGCTCCGACTGGCCGGTCTCTCCTGACTGGTCACCAGTGAAGCACCCACCACTGACAACGGCCCGCGACCCCTTGGAGTTCCAGACATGAGCCGCATTTCGCACTCCGACCCCGAACTCACCCACCGCCTGACCAGACGGGGCATGCTCGGCGTCGCCGCCGGCGGCACCGCGGCGGCCCTGCTCGGCGCAGCGGCCACCCCGCCGCCGCCTCGGCCCCCGGCACCTCGGCCGCCGGGCACGGCCACGGCCGGGGCGCCCCGCTGCTGCCGCCCGGCCGCCTCGGCGTGCAGCTGTACAGCCTGCGCGACAAGGTCTCCACCCTCGGCTTCGCCGCCGTCTTCGCCGAGCTGGAGCGGTACGGCTACGACGAGGTCGAGTTTGCCGGGTACACCCAGGGCTCCGCCGGTCCCCTCACCCTCGCCCAGCTCCGCCGACTGGCGAAGGACCACGGCCTCAACCCGATCGGCAGCCACGTCGGCTACTACGCCAACGACCCGAACGCCTACACCTTCGCCGACAACCTCACCAAGGTCCTCGACGACGCCCAGGCCCTCGGCCTCAAGCACATCGGCACGGCCTCGGGCCCGTTCCGCTACGGCGACACCGTGGACGCGTGGAAGCGCGCCGCCGAGGACTTCAACACCTACGGCGCGGCGGCACGGGCGCGCGGCATGAAGTTCTACCAGCACAACCACTCCGACGAGTTCGGCTTCGCCAGCGACAACCCCAAGGTCAGGCTCTACGACGTGCTGCTCGCCGAGACCGACCCCGACCTGGTCTTCCTGGAGATGGACATCTTCTGGGCCTACGCCGGACAGTTCCGCTTCTCCGTACGGCCCGACGGGAAGCCCGCGCCGTTCGACCCGATCAAGTACGTCCTGCGCCAGCCGCACCGCTACCCGCTCTTCCACGTCAAGGACGGCGTCAGCGACCCGCAGAACGAGTTCGGCTACCGCATGGTCGACGTCGGCGACGGCGACATCGACTACCAGAAGTTCTTGTCCGCGGTGACCCGGCTGCGCGGTGAACGCCTCGCCCACCACTGGCAGGTCGAGCACGACCAGCCCACCGACTCCCTCCGCTTCGCCCGCCGTTCCAGCGCCTACCTGCACTCGCTGCGCGACCGCTGCTGATCCGCGCCCGCCCGTGAAGACCCGTGAGGGCCCTCCCCACGACCGGGGGAGGGCCCTCACGCGCGCGTGCGTCTCCACCGGTGGAGCGCCCGGTGGAACGCCCTGTGGAGCGGCGGTTCCGAGGGCCCCTCGCGCGCGTGCGTCTCCCGTCAGCCGGTCGGGCGCGGGACCGCCGTCGTCTTCGCTGCCGCGCGTCCCGGCTGGCGCAGCAGCAGCGCGATGGCCGCCGCGGCCATCGAGACGCCCCCGGCCAGCGCGTAGGCGCCGTCGTAGCCCCAGGCGGCGACGACCAGAGAGCCGAGGCCGCCGCCGAACAGTCCGCTGATCAGCTTGCCGCTGTAGACCAGACCGTAGTTGGAGGCGTTGTAGTTCTCCCCGAAGTAGTCCGGGGTGAGGGCGGCGAAGAGCGGGTAGAACGCGCCGCCGCCGAACCCGGACAGGAACGCGAAGACCAGGAACAGCGACTCGCTCCTGACCTCGCCCGCCAGGATCACGCCGAACTGCGAGAGCCCCAGCACCACGATCACGAAGACCAGCGTCGACCTGCGGCCCCACCGGTCCGACAGCCAGCCCACGACACCGCGTCCGACGCCGTTGACGACCGCCATGACGCCCATCGAGGACGCGGCGACCAGCGGGCCGAAGCCGACCTCCTTCGCGTAGTCGACCTGGAAGGAGATCCCGAAGATCGACACACCGGCGGTCATCACGATGGAGATCCACATCAGCGGCAGCATGCCCGTCCTGATGGCCTCCTTCGGCGTGTACTGCCGCACCGCCGGAGGGTTCTTCGCGAGGCTCGCCGCGTTCTTCGCGTCCCCGGAGAACGTCAGCGGGTCGATGTCCGCGGGCCACCAGTTCTTCGGCGGGTCCTTGAAGAAGAACGCGCAGCCCAGGACCACGACCAGGATGTAGCAGCCGATCAGGTCGAGGACGCGGTGGTAGTTCGCGGTGTCGAAGGCGTAGTTGAAGACGAAGATGAACGGCAGCGACCCGTACGCGAAGCCGCCGTTGACGAAACCGGTGCGGGCGCCCCGGCGTTCGGGGAACCACTTGCCGACCATGTTGATGCAGGTCGCGTAGACCAGCCCGGCGCCGACGCCGCCGATCACGCCGAAGCCGAGGATCGCCGCCCACACGTCGTCGAGGTGCGACAGGGCGAGGAAGCCGAGCACGCACATCCCGGAGCCGGTGAACATGGCCCTGCGGGCCGTCAGGAGGCCCTTCTCGCGCAGCCACCCCGCCGGGAACGCGATGCCCGCCTGGAAGAACACCCAGACGCTGAGGATCCAGAAGGTGTTGCCCTGCGTCCAGCCGTGCGCGTGGGACAGGGTGTCCTCCGCCGAGCCGTACGCGTACTCGAAGACGCTGATCGTCATCATGGCGAGCCACGGCAGGTACACCATGATCGTGCGGGAGTGGCCGAGGATGTCCCGGTCGCTCTCGCCGACGCGGTACACGCGGCCTCGCGGGTCGGTCACTTCACGGTAGGGGCGGCGGACGACGTCGGGGTCTGCCGACGACGTGCCTGCTGCGGTGGGGTCCGCGGACATGTCAGGCCATCTCCTCGCCGAGCGGTTGCGGGTTGGGGACGATCCGCCGGACCCGGATGCGGCCCGGCGCCGTCAGGAAGAGCGCCAGTACGGAGGAGGCGAGTCCGAGGGAACCCGCCAGGACGTACGCGACGTGCGGGTCACGCGCGCCGACGACGCCCGCGCCCAGGACCGCGGCGGCCGGTCCGGCCACCGCCGTCGCGCTGTGGACCAGGCCGAGGTGCGCGGCGTTGTCGTTCTCGCCGAAGCAGTCGGCCGTCAGGGACGCGAGCAGCGCGGGGACCGCCGCGCCCGCGAGACCGGACAGCAGGACGCAGAGCAGGAGGAACGGCGGGCCGCCCAGGCGTCCCGACTCCAGCGCCCCGAACGGCGCGGTGCCGAGCACGACGCAGACGCCGGTCAGCGTGGCGCGCCGCCCCCATCGGTCAGAGAGGAGCCCGAGGGCACCGACTCCGACGACGTCGAGGCACAGCGCGGCGCAGAGGACCGCGGTGCCGTTCCCGCCCGTGGCCCACGGCTCCCGCGCGGAAGGTGCCCGCACGGCGGCGCAGAGGACGCCGACGCCGCCCGCGCACAGCAGGCAGCACCACATCAGCCACAGGGCGGGCGTCCCGGCGGCCTCGCGCGGCCCGTACTGCCGGACGGCGGGCGGGTCCGCCTCCGTCCCGCGGACCGCGGCGCCGACCCGCGGACGCGGCGGCGCGACCCGGTCGGGCCACCAGTTCCGCGGCGGGTCGGCGAGGAACCGCCCGGCCCCGGCCGCCACCAGGCACAGCGCGAGGCCCAGCACCACCGCCAGGGACGGGCGCCCGCCCGCCCCCGGATGCCCGGCGGCCACGAAGGCCGACGGGTGCCCCGCGGCCACGAACGCCACCGGGACCGTCCCGCACGCGAAGCCGCCGCTCACCAGGGTTGTCGCGCCGCCCCGCCGGTCAGGGAACCACTTGCCCGCCGTCGCCGCGCAGGTCACCCAGACGGCACCGGCGCCCGCGCCCCCGAACACCGCGAAGCCGAGCCGGGCGGCCGTCGCCTCCGGGGCGTGGAGCAGAAGCAGACCGGCCACCGCGGTGGCCGCGGCTCCGAACGGCACCGCCACGCGCGCGGGGAGCCGCCCGCCGTCCCGCAGCCGTCCGACCGGGAGGGCCACCACCCCCCTGGCAGAAGACCCAGACGCCCAGCGGCCACGGCACCGGCCCGCCGCTCCACGCACGCGCCCCGCCCGCCACCGCGAACGCGGCGCCCGCGAGAGCGACGCCCGCCGTGCCCGCGAAGGGCAGGACGATCATCCAGATCCGGGTCCGGCCCATGATGTCGGCATCGGTTTCGCCGAGCCGGTGGACCCGGCCGTACCGGCCCGTCACCTCCCGGTACGGGACCGGGCCGTCGATGGTTCGCATCGTGCAGCACCCCTTGCGTCGAAGGTTCCGGCAGGCGCCCCCTGTCCTGTGCCTTCCGCGCGCGGATCCCGGCCGGCCGCCGTCCGGCGCAGGCGGCTCCGGAAGCCTGTGCTTTGCGCGCGTGGGTTCCGGCTCGCGGGGGAGCGGTCACCGGTTGGGGCTGCCCCTGTGGTTTGCGCGCGCGGACCCTGGCCGGCCGTCGTTGGGCTCAAGCGGCTCCGGAAGCCCGTGGTTTCCGCGCGTGGGTTCCGGCTCGCGGGTGAGCCGCCACCGGTTGTGGCTCCCCCCGTGCCTTCCGCGCCCGGGTTCCCGCGCCGCCGACTCGCTGACCGCCGCCGACCCGCTGACCGTCGTCGGGTCACTGACCGTCGTCGGGTCACGCGTCCGCGTGCGGGTCCGGGACCGCCCGGCGCGCTCCCCGGACGGCTCCCGGCCGCTCACCTCACGAAGGGCCGCCCAGCAGGCCCGCCGCGCGTGCCCAGCGGTACTTCGCGCCGAGCACCTCCACCGGCCGCTCGGTCGTGTACGGGTACGCCACCACCCCGCGCGCGTAGAGGTACCGGCACGCCTCCTCGACCTCGACGTCACCCGCGAGCGACGCCACCACCGGCTTCTCGACGCCCCGTTCCCGGAACTCGGCCACCACGCGCGCGGTGAGTTCCGCGAAGGCCATCGGCGGGGTGACGACGGTGTGCCAGTAGCCGAGCACCAGAGCGTGGACGCGCGGATCCTCCAGGCCCAGCCGGATCGTCGCCTCGTACGTCGACGGCGGCTCGCCCCCGGTGATGTCGACCGGGTTGCCCGCGGCCCCGAAGGGCGGGATGAACCGCCGGAACGCCGTGTCCAGGTCGGGCGGTATCGCCATCAGGGAGAGCCCGTTGTCGGTGATCGCGTCCGACAGGAGCACCCCGCTGCCGCCCGCCCCGGTGATGACGACGACGTTGTCGCCCTTCGGGGTGGGCAGGACCGGCAACGCGCGCGCGTACTCCAGCATGTCGTTCAAGCCGGGCGCCCGGATCACCCCGGCCTGGCGCAGGACGTCGTCGTAGACGGCGTCGTCGCCCGCGAGCGCCCCGGTGTGCGAGCCCGCCGCCCGCGCGCCCGCCGCCGTACGGCCCGCCTTCAGGACCACGACCGGCTTCCTCGGCACGGTCTCCCGGGCCGCCGCCACGAAGGCCCGCCCGTCCTTGAGGTCCTCCAGGTGCATCGCGACGCAGTCGGTGTGCGGGTCCTGACCGAACCAGGTGAGCAGGTCGTCCTCGTCGAGGTCCGACTTGTTGCCCAGGCCCACGATGGCCGACACGCCCGTCCCCGTGGTCCGCGCGAACCCCAGGATCGCCATGCCGATGCCGCCGGACTGCGAGGTCAGCGCGACCCCGCCCTTGACGTCGTAGGGCGTGCAGAACGTGGCGCAGAGGTCCTGCCAGGTCGCGTAGTAGCCGTAGATGTTCGGCCCGAGCACCCGGACGCCGTGCCGTTCGGCGATCGTCACGATCTCGTCCTGGAGGGCGTCCTCGCCGGTCTCCGCGAACCCCGAGGGGATCAGCACGGCGTTGGGGATCCCTCTGCGGCCCACCTCGTCGAGGGCGGCGGGCACGGCCCTGGCGGGGATCGCGAAGACCGCGACGTCCACGTCCCCGGGGACGTCGGTGACGCTCCGGTACGCCTTGCGGCCGAGGATGTCGTGCGCCCTGGGGTTGACCGGGTGGATCTCCCCGGCGAACCCGCCGTCGAGGAGGTTGCGCATCACCGAGTTGCCGATCTTGCCCGCCTCGGCGGAGGCGCCGATCACGGCGACCGACGACGGCTCCATCAGACGCCGCATCGAGGTGAGGATCTCCTCGCGCGTGTACCGGCGCCGGGACGGCGGCTGCCGCTCCGCGAGGATCACGCGGACGTCCGCCGCGACGGCGCCCTCCGGGGTCGCGATCACCGGGTTGAGGTCGACCTCCCCGATCTCCGGGAAGTCCGTCACCAGATGGGACACCCGCTCGATCTGCGCGGCGAGCGCCCGCCGGTCCACGCCCGCCTGCCCGCGGACGCCGCGCAGCACCTCCGCCGCCCGGACGGAGTCCAGCATCGACGTCGCCTCGTCGCCGCTGACGGGCGCCAGCCGGAACGTGACGTCCCTGAGGACCTCGACGAGCACCCCGCCGAGCCCGAACGCGACGACCTTCCCGAACGTCGGATCGGTGACCGCCCCGACGATGACCTCGAGACCCGGCGGCAGCAACTCCTGGATCTGGACGCCCTCCACGCGCGCGGTGGCGTCGTGGGCGCGCGCGTTCCCGACGATCCGGTGGAACGCGGCCCGTACCTCGGCGGCGCCCCGCACGCCGACGACCACCCCGCCCGCCTCGGTCTTGTGCGGGATGTCGGGCGAGACGATCTTCATCACGACGGGCCCGCCGAAACGATCCGCGCAGGCCACCGCCTCGTCGACGTCGGTGGCCACCGCCTCGCCGGGGACGGCGATCCCGTAGGCGTCCGCGAGCACCTTGCCCTCGGGCGCGGTCAGCGTGCGCCGTCCCTCGGCCCGCACCGCGTCGAGGAGCGCGCGGACCGTCCGCTTCCGGTCCTGCGCGGGCACCTCAGATCACCCCGTCCGAGGCGAGCAGGCGCAGTTCGTCGTCGCCGAGGCCCAGCTCGCCGCCGTACACCTCCGCGTTGTGCTCGCCCAGCAGTGGTGAACTCGTCACGTCCACGGGGGAGTCGGAGAGCTTGAGGGGGCTGCCCACGGTCACGAACGAGCCGCGCTCGGGGTGCGGCACGGTGACGATCATCCCGTTGGCGGCCAGTGAGGCGTCCTCGATGATCTCCCTGGTCGACAGGATCGGTCCGCACGGGATGGCGCGGGAGTTGAGCCGTTCCAGCACCTCCCACTTGGGGAGCGTCGCCGACCACTCCTCGATGAGCTGGAACATCTTGCCGAGCTTGGGCAGCCGGTCCGCCGGGGTCACCCAGTCGGGGTCGTCGGCGAGTTCGGGGCGGCCGATCAGCGCGCAGAGCGGCCGCCAGCCGACCGGCTGCACGATGACGTACACGTAGTCGTTGGGGCCGCCCGGCGCGCACCTGACCGCCCAGCCGGGCTGCCCGCCGCCGGACGCGTTCCCGGACCGGGGAACTTCCGCGCCGAAGTCCTCGTTCGGGTATTCAGAGAGCGGGCCGTGTGCCAGGCGCTGCTGGTCGCGCAGCTTCACCCGGCAGAGGTTGAGCACAGCGTGCTGCATGGCCACGTTCACCCGCTGACCACGTCCGGTGCGCTCACGCTGGAATAGCGCGGCGAGTATCCCCGCCACGACGTGGACGCCTGTCCCCGAGTCCCCGATCTGGGCCCCCGTCGCCAGCGGCGGCCCGTCCTCGAAACCGGTGGTCGACATCGACCCGCCCATCGCCTGCGCGACGACCTCGTACGCCTTGAAGCCGGTGTACGGGCCCTCGCCGAACCCCTTGACGGAGGCATAGACGATCCGTGGATTGATCTCCTTGACCCGCTCCCAGGTGAACCCCATCCGGTCGACGGCGCCTGGGCCGAAGTTCTCGACCAGGACGTCCGAGCGGCGGATCAGCTCGGTGAGGATCTCCTTGCCGCGCGGGGTCTTGGTGTCGAGGGTGATGCTCCGCTTGTTGCAGTTGAGCATCGTGAAGTAGAGGGAGTCGACGTCGGGGAGGTCGCGCAACTGCCCGCGCGTGATGTCACCGGACGGCGCCTCCAGCTTGACGACGTCCGCGCCGAGCCAGGCGAGCAACTGGGTGGCCGAGGGCCCGGACTGGACGTGCGTCATGTCGAGGACGCGGATTCCTTCGAGTGCCTTGGCGGCTGCTGTGCCGGTCATCGGGGCCACCTCACTTGTACATCGTCTGGTTCACGGTTCCGGGTGCGTACGCGTCCGGGTCGACCCAGACGTTGATCAGGGACGGTTTCCCCGACTCCCGGGCCCGCCGCAGCGCGGGGGCGATGTCGGCGGGGTCGCGGACCTCCTCGCCGTAGCCGCCCAGCATCTGGGCGAACCGGTCGTAGGGGACGTCGCCGAGGGTGTTGCCGATCCGCTCGCGGGCCCGGCCGTACTTCTGGGCCTGGCCGTAACGGATCTGGTTCATCGAGGAGTTGTTGCCGACGATGCCGACGAAGGGGAGGTCGTAGCGCACGAGCGTCTCGAAGTCCCAGCCGGTGAGGGAGAAGGCGCCGTCCCCGAAGAGGGCGACAACCTCCTTGTCCGGGCGGGCCTGCTTGGCGGCCAGCACGAAGGGGACACCGACACCGAGGGTGCCCAGCGGGCCCGGATCCATCCAGTGTCCGGGCGACTTGGGCTGCACGACCTGCCCGGAGAAGGTGACGATGTCGCCGCCGTCGCCGATGTAGATCGAGTCCTCGGTGAGGAAGTCGTTGATCTCGCTCACCAGCCGGTACGGGTGGATCGGCGCGGCCTCGGAGCGCAGGCTCGGCAGCCGTTTCGCCAGCGCGGCCTGCTCGACGGCGCGCAGTTCGTCGCGCCACTCCTTGCGCCGGGACGCCCCGTCGGCGATCCGTCCGGAGGCGGCCTCGGCCACCGCCTTCAGCACCAGCCCGGCGTCGCCGACGATCCCGAGGTCGACGTCCCGGTTCTTGCCGACGGTCCGGTAGTCGAGGTCGATCTGGACGACGGTCGCCTCCGGCGAGAGGCGCCTGCCGTAGCCCATCCGGAAGTCGAAGGGGGTTCCGACGACGACGATGACGTCCGCGTGGGAGAAGGCGTACCGGCGCGAGAGCTGGAAGTGGTGCGGGTCGCCGGGCGGGAGGGTGCCGCGCCCCGCGCCGTTCATGTAGGCGGGGACGTCGAGGGCGCGGACCAGGTCGACGGCCGCCGCGGTGGCCCGGGTCGTCCACACCTGGCTGCCCAGCAGGACGGCGGGCTTGCGGGCGTGCACCAGCAGGTCGGCGAGCCGTTCGACGGCGTCCGGGTCGCCCGGGGAGCGGGTGGAGGCACGGTAGGCGCCCGGCCTGGGCACCCGCGCCCGGTCGACCGGGACCTTCGCGTCCAGCACGTCGCGCGGGATCTCCAGGAAGGAGGGGCCCGGGGCGCCGTGGTAGCACTCGCGGAACGCCATGGACACCAGGTCGGCGGCGCGCGCGGTGT
This sequence comes from Streptomyces sp. SolWspMP-5a-2, assembly GCF_900091845.1. GTDB lineage: Bacteria > Actinomycetota > Actinomycetes > Streptomycetales > Streptomycetaceae > Streptomyces > Streptomyces doudnae. Next base: position 48,509 of record NZ_FMCI01000350.1, on the reverse strand, counting down.
CCGGCACGGTCGCCGCGAACTTGGTGATCGGCGTCATCATGTCGACGTGCGGGAGGTCCTGGAGGGAGCCCATCCGGTGCTGGGCGAGGGCTCCCTGGCCGCCGATGAGCAGCATGGGGGACTCCGCGCGGAAGGCGTTGGCGACCCCGGTGACGGCGTCGGTGGTGCCGGGACCCGCGGTGACGACGGCGCAGCCGGGTTTGCCGGTGATTCGGGCGTACCCGTCGGCCGCGTGCGCGGCGACCTGTTCGTGGCGGACGTCGACGACCTCGATGCCCTCGTCCGCGCAGCCGTCGTAGATGTCGATGATGTGGCCGCCGCACAGGGTGTAGATCCGCTCGACCCCCTCGGCCTTCAGCGCCCTGGCAACGAGATGGCCTCCGGAGATGACGTCCTGGGTGTCGTCGGGCATGGCGAAGTCCTGTCCCTTCGTGGGTGGTTGGAACGGCTCGCGATAGATTGCATACAGTCGACGAATACTGTATGAAGCTTGTTATCCCGCATCCGGTGGGTGGTGTCCAGGGGGCGTGCGGCACTTTCAGACAGGAGCCGGGATGGACCTGTACGAGCACCAGGCAAGGGACCTCTTCGCGGCGCACGGCATCGTGGTCCCGCGGGCCGAGATCACCGACTCGCCCCGGGAGGCCCGCGCGATCGCCCGCCGGCTCGGCGGCAGGGTCGTCGTCAAGGCCCAGGTCAGGACGGGCGGCCGCGGCAGAGCGGGAGGCGTGCGGACGGCCGAGGGACCGGCCGCCGCGGAACTGACGGCCCGCCGGATCCTCGGCACCGAGATCGGGGGCCACCCGGTCCGCACCGTGATGCTGGCCCAACCCGTCGCCGTCGCGGAGGAGTTCTACGTCGCCTACGTCCTCGACCGCGGGCGCGGGACCTTCCTCGCGATCGCCTCGGCCCGCGGCGGCACCGCCATCGAGGAGACGGCCGCCGCGCACCCCGAGGCCGTGGCCCGGATCCCCCGTCGACCCCGTGGAGGGCGTCACCCCGGCGAGGGCGCGCGCGATCGCCGAGGCCGCCGGCCTGCCGCCGCGGACCGTCGACGTCCTGGTCCGGCTCTGGCAGGTCACGGTCCGCGAGGACGCCCTCCTCGTGGAGGTCAACCCGCTGGTGCGCACCGACGACGACCGGATCGTCGCGCTCGACGGCAAGGTCACCCTGGACGACAACGCCCGCTTCCGCAGGGCACGTCCGGGTGACGCCGGGGCGGAGCACCGGGACCCGCTGGAGGCGGCGGCCGCGGCCAAGGGGCTCAGCTACGTCCGGCTCGACGGCGAGGTCGGCGTCATCGGCAACGGCGCGGGCCTCGTCATGTCCACCCTCGACGCGATCGCCGACTGCGGCGCCCGCCCCGCCGACTTCCTCGACATCGGCGGCGGCGCCTCCGCGCGGACCATGGCGGACGGGCTCTCCGTGGTCCTCTCCGATCCCGGCGTCCGCTGCGTCCTCGTCAACGTCTTCGGCGGCATCACCGCCTGCGACACCGTCGCCGAGGGCATCGTCACGGCCCTCGACGCCGTCGCGCCGACCAGACCGATCGTCGTCCGCCTCGACGGCAACAACGCCGCCCGCGGCCGGGCGATCCTCGCCGACCGGGCCCACCCCCTGGTCGAGCAGGCCACCACGATGGACGGCGCCGCCCGCCGCGCCGCCCGGCTCGCCACCACCGCCTAGGGAGACGGGATCCCATGGCCATCTACCTCACCGAGCAGAGCAGGATCCTCGTCCAGGGCATCACCGGTGCCGAGGGCGGGAGACACACCCGGCGGATGCTCGCGGCCGGGTCGGACGTCGTCGGCGGCGTCAACCCGCGCAAGGCGGGCGGCACGGTCGACGCCGAAGGACGCGTCCTGCCCGTCTTCGGCACCGTGCGCGAGGGCGTCGAGGCCACCGGCGCCGACGTCACGGTCGTCCTCGTGCCGCCCGCCTCCACGAGGGCGGCCGTCATGGAGGCCGCCGACGCCGGGATCCGCCTCGCCGTCGTCGTCACCGAGGGCGTCCCCGTCCACGACGCCGTCGCCTTCCACGCCCACGCCCGAGCCCGCGGCACCCGCGTGATCGGTCCCAACTGCCCCGGCCTGATCTCGCCCGGACGCTCCGGAGCGGGCATCATCCCCGCCGACATCGCCGGTCCCGGCCGCGTCGGCCTGGTCTCCAGGTCGGGCACCCTCACCTACCAACTCATGCACGAACTGCGGGACATCGGTTTCTCGACCTGCGTCGGCATCGGCGGCGACCCCGTCGTCGGCACCACCCACATCGACTGCCTCACGGCCTTTGAGGACGATCCCGACACCGAACTGATCGTCCTCGTCGGCGAGATCGGCGGCGACGCGGAGGAGCGCGCCGCCGCGCACATCCGCGCGCACGTCACCAAGCCGGTCGTCGGGTACGTCGCCGGGTTCACCGCTCCCGAGGGCCGGACGATGGGGCACGCGGGCGCGATCGTCTCCGGCTCGTCCGGCACCGCGCGGGCGAAGCGGGAGGCGCTGGAGGCGGCGGGCGTCCAGGTCGGCCGGACCCCGACGGAGACGGCACGGCTCGTCCGCGCCCGCCTCGGACGGGGGATGCGCACGGCGCCCGATTGACGCCGCGAGCGTGCCGCGCGCCCCGGCGCACCGGCCCCGGCCGGACCCCGGGCCCGGCACCTCGTCCGTCCCGTCCTCACCCACCGTCAGCTCTGACTACAGTCGGCGCATGACAGCGGACACGTCCCCCTTACCCGTCGAACCCCGGCTGGGTCACCTCCTCGCCCGGGTGCACGCCCGACTCGCGCGGGCGTCCGCCCTGGCCCTCGCGCGCCACGGGGTGGACGGGCAGGAACTGGCGGTCCTCGCCGTGCTCGCCTGCGGCGAGCCGCTGTCCCAGGTGGAGGCGGCGGGACGGCTCGGCGTCGACCGCACCACGATGGTCGCCCTCATCGACGGCCTGGAGGACCACGGCCTAGTGGTCCGCCGCCGCAACGTCCAGGACCGGCGCAAGAACATCGTCGGACTGACCCCGTACGGGGAGGAGTGCCTGCGGCACGCGGAGGGCGCGCGCCTGGCGGCCGAGCGCCGCTTCCTCGCGCCCCTCGGCGAGGAGACGGCGGCGACCCTGCTGCGGGCGCTCCAGGTGCTGGTCGCGGAGGACCGGGGCCGTGAGTGAGCGGGCGATCACGCGGACGCGGGCCCTCGCTCACTCCCCGGTGCCGGCGTGTCGCCCCGGGTGACCGCCCCCGGTCCGCCGCACGACCCGTGTCGCGTCGCCGCCCGCGGGGTGGAAACGCAGGTGAAAGGCGCTCCGAAAGCTTGGTATTGTTGTCCATGTCGCCGCGGGGAACACCCCCGGCCAGGCGGCAGACACCTGGTCCGGGTGGCGGAATGGCAGACGCGCTAGCTTGAGGTGCTAGTGCCCTTTATCGGGCGTGGGGGTTCAAGTCCCCCCTCGGACACCAAAAGGGACTTCGCGAGATCGTCCCGAAGCGTTCACGAGTTACCGGTGAGTCATGCGACTCACCGGTTTTTTGTCGTTCCTGGGGCCTTAGAGCCTCGTGATCGGCTCGGTGAGGGTGTGGGGCGGTGGCGGTCCAGGTGCTGCGCCTCTCACCTGTGGAAACAGGACATGCCTGCGCGACGGCTGGTAGCCGTGGCGCAGGCATATGGGGTTTTCAGGGCATGGAGCGCGGCGGGGGTGTGTCACTCGTGTGGCGGCGGCTCGACTTGCTCGGTCGGAAGGGGTCGCGCCAGGGGCGGGTCGGAGAGGTCACCGGGTTGGGTTGCGGCGCTCTGCGGGCTGGCATTGCGGGGCTGGATGCCCTGATCGCGGAGGAACCGTCGGATGGCTCTGAGGTTCGCCTCGAAGATGATGACGGCAGTGAGCAGGGTCTGTGCGACGTGTCCGTGCGGCAGGCGGAGCTGGGGATTGCCGATGCTGTCGAGGGCGGACTTCTTGAGGTTGCCGTTGCCGCCCTCGTTCTGACTGCGCAGTCCGGACCAGACTTCCTGCCCGACCGCCAACTCACGTACCTGCTCCGACCCGGTCGTCGAGTTCAGCCTCCTCCATCTCCGCTGCGCGAACGCGTGGCCCGACACCGCGCAGGGTCGCGTGGAGTATGCGGCGACCCCGGCAAGCGAAAGTGGTTGCTCTCGGCCGCAGTTGGCCCTCCTCGGCAGTTGATAGCGTGTGTGTGACGGAGCACACACGGGCTGGGGGCAGCATGGGGCTGGCAAACCAAAAGATCGCTTCTCAAATCGAGGAGCTGCTTCAGGGCAAGGTCGTCATCCCCTCCATTCAGCGCGACTTCGTCTGGATGAGGCCCGACGTGCGCGATCTCTTCGATTCTCTCTACCGGGGCTACCCCGTCGGTGCCCTGCTCTTGTGGAAGACCAATCTGACCGTCCCCTTCAAGACGGCTGCCGTCATTCAGGCCGACAAGTCGGCGCATCAGCCTCTCTACCTCCTGGATGGGCAACAGCGGTTGACCTCCCTGGCCTGGGTGTACCGGCCGGAGTCAAAGGCGGACGGCCGGCTTATCGACCTGCGCTTCGATGTGCGCACCGAGGAGTTCGTCAACCCGAGCGCGATCCAGAGCAAAGACCCGCTCCTGTTCCGTGTTTCCACCTTGCTGCAGGAGAACGTGCAGTACCACGAGGTGCTCAAAGCCGCCGGGATCGATTACTCCGCCCCGCAGTTCGGCGCATGGATGCAGCGCTTGCAGAAGGTGCACGACATCCGCAAGCAGGAGATCGCCGTCATCACCTACGAGTCCGACGACTATGAGGAAGTCGCCGAACTCTTCGCCCGGTTGAACAAGGGCGGTCGAAGGCTGTCCAAGGGGGACCTCGTCTACAGCGCCATTGCGGCGCGGTGGTCCGACGGCCTGGACACTATGGACGCCTTCCACCAAGAGCTGCAGGACAGCAACTTCGCCCTGAACAGGGAAGCCGTTCTGCGTCTCACGAGCCTCCTCGCGGGAACCGGCGCCCATCACATCAAGCTCATCGGGGCCGACATGGACGAAGCCGCGCTGAAGGAGGCCTGGCACGCCACCGAAAGGGCGCTGCGCTTCGCCATCGACTTTTTGAAGGGCGAGTGCGCCATTCCCCGGTCCGAGGTCCTCTCGTCACCGAACGTCACCATCGTGCCCGCCCTGCTGCTGCACCACCGGGACGGCAAGCTGCGCCCGGGAGAGGCTCAGCTGCTGCGTCGCTGGGTCTACACGGCGACGGCGTTTAGTCACTACTCGCTGCAGGTCGAGGGGAAACTCGACGCGGAGGCAAGGCTGATCAAATCGCGTGAGGGAGAGGGCCTGTTCGCCGAACTCATTCGCCGGGCCTCCGGCACCCGGTCCCGGGACAGCGCCCTCCACCCGAGGGACTTGGAGCAGAAGTACTCCACGCATCCCTTCTTCAAACTGCTCTACATCGCCGCGTTGCGGGGCACGGCGCGGGACTGGGCGACCAACATCGCCATCAGCGACCAGCCGATGAACAGCGGCTCCAAGATCGAATTCCACCACGTGTTCCCGCGCGCCAGAGTCCAGGGGACATACGCGAAGGAGGAGTGGAACAGCCTCGCCAACCTTGCCTTCGTCACCGGTCAGACGAACAAGATGATCTCCTCCGGGCTGCCCGTCGACTACATGGCGGGGATCGCGCCGGAGCGCCTGGCCGAACAGTGGATCCCCGGTGATCCGGAGCTGCGGTCCTTGGACCGCTTCCCCGACTTCCTGGCCGCACGCCGGAGTCTGCTGGCCAACGTCCTCAACGAGTTGCTCGGTCTTCCCCGCTACGACGCACAGGTCATCCCCCAGGACACCGACGAGCTGCCTGCCGACGAGCAGCTGATCGTGGAGGGCCCGACCGCACCCACACTCGTCGGGGCGGAGGTCCAAGAACTTCGCACGAAGCGCGGTGTCGAGATCCACGCGGTCTACGAAGGCCAGCGCGTCGACGCCTACTACGATCCCCTGTCGCGCGTCGTGAGGATCCCCTCCGGTCCGGGGCGAGGCGAGTACGAGACTCCCAGCGGGGCGGCGGTCGCCGTGGTCCACGTCCTGAACCCGCACGTCAATCCGAATCGGAACGGATGGAACTTCTGGACCGTCACTGCAACGGGACGGTTGTTGCAGAGCATTCGGTAGTGAACGGCCCCTCCATCCCCCAGGTGCGTCATGCGCTGGGCGAGCTCCTCGGCCCCGCATCGATCGACACGTCTGTGCGTGTGTCGGAGACCGATCCGGCCGTAACGGTCAACGGCGAGCCGCAGGGCGTGCCGGCGGGGGACTCTGACTGTTGCGCCTGGTCGAAGGATCTGGTGAACGTCCCACCACGGCAGTTCTCACGACTGCCCAGGTCGGCTTCACGAAAATCCCGGCACGGATTCGTCCGCGCTGGGATTTTCCGCGTTCAGGAGACCCGGTCGTCCGCCTCCCGGCGGTCACGGACGTGTGCCGCAGGTCCGGCGGGGGAGTGCCCGCCGGACCGGCTCCGTCGGACCGTGGATCAGGTCGGCTCGACCATCACCTGCACCACGGCGGCGCCCAGGTCGCACCAGACGGTCGACGTGCCGCCGGACACGGCACGGTTGCCGAAGTGCGTGTACCGGTAGCCCTGCTTGTCGCAGACCACGGACGCGGTGAAGGACCCGCCGGTGCAGCTGACCGACGCGCCCTTGTGTCCCGCGCTGCCGGTGAGCAGGCGCGGGCTGCCGCAGTTGAGACCCCGGGCCGAGACCGGGGCGGAGGCGGCGGAGACCGTGGCGGCGGACGCGACCCCGGTGGCGGGCGCGGCGGTGACGGGAGCGGCGGTGGCGAGCAGCCCCGCCCCCAGCACGGCCGCCGTCGCGATGGATCCGGCGATTCGACCTCGGAACGTCATGTTGCCCCCATGCGTTGTGGTTTCTGACTTCCTGCAACGCTAGATCCCTCCCCGCACGCTCCGGCAGAGCGCACGGGGCAGTCCTGGACGGCACACGCGGCACTCCCCTCGCGGCACGCACATCAGCGCGCCGACGAAAGAGGCACCCCCGAGTCATACGGGGAGCGCGGACGCCGCACCACGGACCCGGCGACAGCGATCGGCGCCGCTCGGTATCGAGGCGGCGTCGCACGCGGCGCGCGAGTCAACCGTGCCTGTGACGGGCCTAGTTCAGCCGTGCCGTCGGGCTTTCCGCGGTGTCCCGGGGCGAGTTCGGGATCGGCGGAGTGGTGTCGGTCCCGTGGACGGGGAGTCCGTGGTGGGATGTGGGGCGCTCCGCGCCCGGCAGCGGGGTGGAGCGAGGCGTGGCTCTCCGCGCGTCCGCTTCTCAGGAGGTGCTGGAAATGGGTGAGTTGTATCCGCCGAGCGAGCCGTACGAGACGGGGATGCTCGACGTCGGTGACGGCAACCACGTCTACTGGGAGGTCTGCGGCAACCCGGCGGGCAAGCCGGCGCTCGTCGTGCACGGCGGTCCCGGCTCCGGGTGCGGAACGCTGGCACGCCGGTACTTCGACCCGGACCGGTACCGGGTCGTGCTCTTCGACCAGCGCGGCTGCGGACGCAGCACCCCGCACGCCGGGGACCCCGCCACCGACATGCGGCACAACACCACCCACCACCTGATCGCCGACATGGAACGGCTGCGCGCGCACCTGGGCGTCGAGCGATGGCTGCTGTACGGCGGCTCATGGGGCTCGACGCTGATCCTCGCCTACGCCGAGACCCACCCGCGGCGGGTGTCGGAGATCGTGATCGCCGCCGTCACCACCACCCGGCGCTCCGAGATCGACTGGCTCTACCGCGGGGTCGGCCGCCACTTCCCCGAGCAGTGGGAACGCTTCCTCGCCGGGGCCCCCGGCACCCCGAGGGACGGCGACGTCGTCGCGGCCTACGCCCGCCTCATGGAACACCCGGACGCCGCCGTGCGGGAGAGGGCCGCCGCCGACTGGGTCGACTGGGAGGACACGGTCGTGTCGGGGGAGACGAAGGGCGCCTCTCGCCCGTACGGCGACCGGTCCCCGGCCGCGCGACTCGCCTTCGTCCGCATCTGCGCGCACTTCTTCTCCCACGGCGCCTGGCTCGAGGAGGGCGCGCTGTTGCGGGACGCGGACCGCCTCGCCGGGATCCCCGGGGTGCTGGTCCACGGCAGGCTCGATCTGGGCGGGCCGCTCGACACCGCCCGGGAGCTGGCCCGCGCCTGGCCCGGCGCGGAGCTGACCGTCGTCGATGACGCCGGGCACCTGGGCGGCGACACGACCCGCGCCCGGGTGCTCCGCGCCCTGGACGACTTCGCCCGCCGTCCCGGCTGAGGACGGCGGGGTCCCGGACCGTGCCCCCCTGCCGGTGGGCCGCCCTGACCAGGGGCGGGCCCCCGAGCCGGGGCGGGGGAGGGGCCACGATCCGCCACCCTGTGGGACCGCGTTGCCGACCGCGTCCTCGCGAACTACGTTCGCCCCATGGCGGACGACGAATCCACGCGCGCGACGCGCCTGCTGGACGCACAGGCGAAGGCCGAGCAGCTCTTCGCGGAGATCGACAAGCGCGGGCTGGTCGCGCCCGGGGAGGGGGAGCGCGCGGTCAGCGACCGGGTGCGCGATCTGGCGAACGAGATGTTCGGCACCACCCGCCACTGGCACAAGCGGATCGTGCGGTCGGGACCCAACACGCTCCTGCCCTACAAGGAGAACCCGCCGGACCGGCCGATCGGCGCCGACGACATCGTCTTCGCCGACTTCGGGCCCATCTTCGAGGAGTACGAGGCCGACTTCGGCCGCACCTTCGTCCTCGGCGACGACCCCGTCAAGCACCGACTGCGGGACGACCTCGCCGACGTGTTCGCCGCGGGAAAGCGGTACTTCGCCGCCCACCCGGACGTCACCGGAGCCCGCCTGCACGGCGAGGTCGCGCGCCTCGCGGCCGACGCGGGCTGGGAGTTGGGCGGCTGGCACGCCGGACACCTGGTCGGCGAGTTCCCGCACGAGCGGATCGACGGCGCCGACGTCGAGTCGTACATCACCCCGGCCAACGACACCCCGCTGCGCCGCACCGACAAGGCCGGACGCGTCTGCCACTGGATCCTGGAGATCCATCTCGTGGACCGGGAGCACGGGTTCGGCGGCTTCTACGAGGAACTCCTCACCCTCGGCTGACCCGCCGGGACACGGACCACCGCCGTCGAGCCCGGACGGGGCTCCCGGCGGGAGGGGGAGTGGCGGCGCCCGTCGCGACGGCGTCGATCACCCGCCCACTTTGCTCCAGCACTCGTCCGTGGCCCGTCCCGTCCCCGTCCGTCCCGGGCAACTGCGGTCAAGAGCAGTGAAGTTGATGTGGGAAGCTGTCGGCAGCCGAACACGGCGAGGGGCCGCGCGGCGGCCGAGAGGAGTTCAGGGTGGGACAGGACGGCGTCCGGGCCGACGGGATCGACACCAGCAAGCCGCATCCCGCGCGGATCTACGACTACCTGCTCGGCGGCAAGGACAACTACGACGTGGACCGGAAAGCCGCCGACGCGCTCGCCGCCGCGGCCCCCGAGGTGCGCATCGGCGTCCGCGCCAACCGGGACTTCATGCGCCGCGCCGTCCGGTACGTCGTCGAGAACGGCGTCCGCCAGATCCTCGACGTCGGCACCGGCCTGCCCACCTCGCCCAACGTCCACGAGACGGCGCAGGAGGTCGCGCCGGACGTCCGGGTCGCGTACGTCGACAACGACCCGATCGTCAACGCGCACGCGGACGCCCTGCTCAGCCGCTCCGGCGCCACCAGCATCGTCCTCGGCGACCTGCGCGACCCGCGGGCGATCCTGGAGGACCCGGACGTCCGCGCCGTCATCGACTTCGACCGGCCGGTCGCCCTGCTGCTCGTCGCCGTCGTCCACTTCCTCACGGACGCGGACGACCCGGCCGGCATCGTCGCCACCCTGCGCGACGCCCTCCCGGACGGCAGCTACCTCGTCCTCACCCATGCCACCAGCGATTTCGCCGACCGGACCGCCGCGCAGGCCGTCTACAGCAAGGCGAGCGCCAGCCTCAACCTGCGCCCGCGCGCCGAGGTCGAGCGGTTCTTCGACGGCTTCGACCTGATCGAACCCGGCCTGTCCCAGGTCCCGTTCTGGCGTCCGGACGGTCCGCCGCCGCCCCGCTCGCACGAGATCGGCTTCTACGGCGGCGTGGCCCGCAAGCGCGCCTGACGACCGGACGGGGGAGTCTGTCCCCGGCGGGCTACCCCCGCGTCACCGGGTGCAGCCCGTCCACCCCGTACCCGTGCCGGTGCCGCCACCCGGCGGCCACCCGGGTGGCGCCGTCGAGATGCGGGTGCCCGGAGCGCAGGTCGGTGTGCTCGTGCTCGACGGCGGTCCCGGGCACCCGCCACAGCCGGACCGCGAGCAGCGCCGCGCCCAGCGTGACGGCGCCGAGCACCACCACCGCCGACGGCAGCCCCGCGGTCGCGCCCAGCCACCCCGCCAGCGGATACGTCAGCAGCCAGCAGCCGTGGGAGAGCGAGAACTGCGCCGCGAAGGCCGCCGTGCGCTTTCCCGGCGGGGCCGAGCGGCGCACCAGCCGGCCGGCGGGTGTGAGCACCGCCGAGCAGGCGGCACCGAACGCGGCCCAGAGCGCCAGCAGCGCCGGGAACCGCCAACTGCCGTCCTGGGCAGCCGTGATGACGCCGAGGCCGCCGAACACGGCCGCCAGCGGCAGGGCGCCGCGCAGCATCACCGTACGGTCCGTCACCCGGTCCAGGAGCCGGGGCAGCGCCAGCGCGACGGCCATCGACCCGGCGCCGTACGCGCCCAGCGCCAGCGGCACCGCACCCGCCGACAGACCGAGCGTCTCCCGTACGTAGACCACCGAGTTGACGGTGACCATCGCGCTCGCGGCGGCCACCGCGAGGTTGAGGGCGAGCAGTGCCCGCAGCGGCGGCAGCCGCAGGAACAGGGCCATGCCCGTGGTGGGCCGTGTCCGTCGACCCGAACGCGCGGACGATGCCGCCCTGTTGGGGAGCGCCGTGGAGAGCACCAGCGCGGCCGAGCCGAGGAAGCCCGCGACCGTGCCGGTGAACAGCCCGTTGTAGGTGACGACGGAGAGCAGGGCGGCGGCCAGCGCGGGGGAGAAGAGGCTCTCCAGGTCGTACGCGAGCCGTGACATCGACAACGCCCGTGTGTAGTCGCGCTCTTGGGGGAGCACGTCCGGGATCACCGACTGGAACGCCGGGGTGAACACGGCCGACGCCGACTGGAGCAGGAAGACCAGCAGGTACACCTGCCAGACCTGATGGACGAACGGCAGCGCGCACGCCACCCCGGCCCGGGTGAGGTCGGCGCCCGCCAGCAGCGCCCGGCGCGGCAGCCGGTCGGCGACCGCGCCGACCAGCGGGGCGATCCCCACGTACGCCACCATCTTGATCGCGAGCGCGGTGCCGAGCACCGAACCGGCCCCGGCGCCCGCGATGTCGTACGCGAGCAGCCCGAGGGCGACCGTGGCGAGCCCGGTGCCGACCAGCGCGATCACCTGGGCGGTGAAGAGGCGGCGGTAGGTGGGGTTGCGCAGGACGGCGAGCATGCGGCGACTCCCTGACGGCTCGGGTCGGGCACGACAGACCGACAGTGTAGTCGTCGTGTGCGCATCTGCGCACATGAAGAACGAGACGAGAATCCCAGCCCGCCCCGCACCCCCGCCCCCTCCGGGGGTCCCCGCCCGCCCGCGCTCGTTCCGTGCCGCAGGCCCTAGGCTGAGCCCCATGTCCCGACGCGACCCCGTCCCATCTGCGCCCGGTACGCATCTGCGGGATCCCGACAGCGCGCGGCTCGCCGAGGCGACCGGGGTCTTCGCGCTGCTCTCGGACGCCACCCGGCTGCACCTGCTGTGGCTGCTGGCCCAGGGCGAGTCGGACGTCGGCACCCTCGCCGAGCACTGCGACGCCTCCCGCACCGCCGTCAGCCAGCACCTCGCCAAGCTGCGGCTCGCCGGTCTGGTGGAGGCCCGGCGGGAAGGGCGGCACGTCCACTACAGCCTGCGTGACGGGCATCTGCGGCGACTGGTCATGGAGGCGCTGAGCCACGCCGACCACCGGGTCAGCGGGCAGGCCCCGCACGACTGAGCGCGCGCGGCGGCTTGCCGGAGCCCGGCCGGAAAGGCGGGGTTGTCGCGCGGTCCGCTTTCGGGAGAGACTTCTACAGCACTGTAGTTGGCGGCGTCCGCCCGGGAGAGAGCAGACCTGATGTTCGGTTTGAGTGAGCTGGCCGTGATCCTGATCGTGGTCGTGGTCGTGCTCGGCATCAAGAAGCTGCCCGAGCTGACGCGTTCGGCCGGGAAGGCCGCCCGGATCTTCAAGAGCGAGGCCAAGGCCCTCAAGGAGCAGGACGCGCCCGGCGCCGGACAGGTCGTCGAGGGCAGGGTCGTCGGACGTCAGGACGAATCCGCGCCGCGCGTCTGACCTGCGCCCCCGGGGGATTCTCGCCCCCGGCCGCCGGCACCGTCAGGCCCCTGTGACGCCCCGGCCCCCGGCGCCGGCACCGTCAGGCCCCGTGACGCCCCGACCCCGGCCCGGCCGCCGTCGGCCCTGCGCCGTCGTCCCCCGTGGAGGACGGCCGCCGCGGTCGTCAGGGCCAGGCACGCGGCGACCGCCGCCGTGGCGTCCGTGGTGCCCGGCTGGTCCGTGGCGTCCGGCAGGCGCGGCTCCAGCAGGCCCAGCGGGTCCACCCGGATCTCGACCCGGTCACCGGCCCGCGCCCGGCCGAAGCAGTTGCCCTGCCGCGCGACCTCGTACGCCCGGTGCCCGCCGTCCAGCTCGCGCAGCGCGCACCGCCCCGCGCCGTGGCGCTCCGCCACCGACGTGACCACGGCGGGCACTGGCTCGCCCGCCGAGCGCATGTAGACCTCGTACAGCGCGGGCCCCGCGAACAGCACCAGCCCTGACCCGGCGACGGACGCGACCGCCGCCGCCCCGGCCCGGTGCCAGACGCCCCCGACGAGGCAGGCGGTGACCGCCACCGACGCGAGGGACAGGACGGCCCCGAGCCAGGTCACCCACTGGGCGATCCCCGCGCCGACGACCATGGCCGCCGTGAGCCCCACGGCCCACAGCAGGGAGCCGCGCGTCCGGCGGGGCCGGGGATCGGGGCGTTCGCGCCGGTCGGAGGCGCCGCCGGTCCGTGGGGTCGTGCCCAGCTCGCCCATGTCCCCGCTCCCGCCGCCGACGTGCCGCCGCCGGACACCGTATCCGGTGGTGGTCCACCGGGAGCCGGTCTCCGGCGGGGTTCACACGGACTGGGGCTGGAGGAACCGGGACAGCAGGTCGTCCAGGGTCACCATGCCGAGCAGGACGCCGTCGCCGTCCCTGACCACGGCCAGCGAGGCGCGCCGCCTGCGCAGCAGGTCGATCGTGTCGGCGACAGTGGTGTCCGCGGACGCTTCCGGTACCGGGCGGGCCAGTTCGCGCGCGGTCGTGGCGCGGCCCCTGGCCCGTGCGACCAGGGCGTCGCGGGCGTGCACCGAGCCGACGAAGCCGGTGGCGTCCCGGACCAGCAGCCGGGTGCGGTCGCTCCCGGCGGCCACCCGCAGCACCGCCTCGACGTCCGCGTCGGCGTCCACCGAGGTGATCAGCGCGGCCGGGACCGTCAGCGCGGAGACCGGGGTCTCCGGTTCGGTCAGCGAGCGGGTCAGCAGCTCCGAGTCGGCCTCGCTGATCAGTCCGAGCCGCTGCGACTCCGCGACCAGGTGGGCGAGTTGCTCCCGGTTGTGGACCGAGGCCAGCTCGTCGCGCGGGGTGACCCGGCACAGCCGCACCAGGGCGTTGCTGACCCGGTTCAGCAGCGAGATCAGCGGGCGCACCACCTTCACCACCGCGCGGAAGGCGGGGGAGAGCAGCATCGCCGAACGCTCCGGGTGCGCGATCGCCCACGACTTGGGGGCCATCTCGCCGACCACCATGTGCAGGAACACCACGACCGCCATCGCCACCGCGAACGCGACCGCGTAACTGAGCGCGCTGGGCAGCCCCAACGCGTGCAGCAGCGGGTCCAGTTCGTGGGAGATGGCGGGCTTGGAGACCGAGCCGAGCCCCAAGGTGCAGATAGTGATGCCGAGTTGCGCGCCCGCCAGCATCAGGGACAGCTCGCGCATCCCGGCCAGCGCCGCCTTCGCGCCGCGCCTTCCCTCGGCCGCGGCCTTCTCCACGCGGTGGCGCCTGGCGGCGACCAGGGCGAACTCGGCGGCCACGAAGAAGCCGCTGCCGATGAGCAGCAGCACGGTGACGAAGAGTGCCATCGGGAAACTCATGCCTGCTCCTCAGCCCGTTCCCGGGCCGGGCCCGCGATCCGCTCGATTCGTACCCGTTCGGGCACATGCCGGTCCAGGGTCCGCACGTCGACCAGCACCCGGTCCCCGTCGGCCAGTTCGACCGTGAGCCGGTCGCCGACGGCGGGGAAGCGGCCGAGCCGGTCCACGATCAGCCCGGCGACGGTGTCGAAGTCGTCCTCCTCGGGCAGCTCCACCCCCGTCGCCTCGGCCACCTCGTCCAGTCTGCGCCCGGCGTCGACCAGCCAGCCCGCGCCGTCCGCGACGGCGAGTTCGGTGACCGTGTCGGACTCGTCGGCGATGTCGCCGACGAGTTCCTCGGCGATGTCCTCGTAGGTGACGACGCCCGCGACCCCGCCGTGCTCGTCCAGGACGACCGCGAACTCGTCGTCCCGCTCCCGCATCTGCTCGACCGCCTCCGGCAGCGGCAGGGTGTCGGGGAGCAGCAGGGGCGGTCGTCCGAAGGCGCCCGCGGTGGTCCTGGGGAGGTCGGCGGCGGGCAGCCGCATCAGCTCGCGCACGCCGACCACTCCGGCGACGTCGTCCGGATGGTCGCCGAGCACCGGGTAGTTGGAGTGGCCGTGCCGGGCGATCAGACCGACCGCCTCGGCGGCGCTCGCGTCCCTGCGCACGAAGACCGCGTCGGCGCGCGGCACCATCACCTCGGCCAGGGTGCGCTCGGAGAACTCCAGGGCGTGGTCGAGGAGTTCGGCGGTGTCCTTGGGCAGTTCGCCCTGCTGGTGGGACTCGCCGATCAGATGGCCCAGCTCCTCCAGGGTGGCGCCGTGGTGCAGCTCCTCGACGGGTTCGATGCCGACCCTGCGCAGCAGCCGGTCGGCGGCGCCGTCGAAGATCCGCACCACCGGGCCGACGACCTTCAGGTACGCCAGGGTGGAGCCCGCGAGCGCCTTGGCGAGCCGCTCGGGCACCGCGATGGCGAGGTTCTTGGGGGCCAGCTCGCCGAGGACCATCTGCACGACGGTGGCGCCGACGAAGGCGAGCACCACGGAGACGGTGCTCACCGCGGCGTCCGGCAGCCCGGCCCCCGACAGGGCGGGCCGCAGCAGCGCCGACACGGACGGCTCGGCGATGAAGCCGACGACCAGCCCGGTGACGGTGATGCCGAGCTGGGCGCCGGAGAGCATGAACGACAGCCGCTCCAGCACCTTCAGGGCGCGGGCCGCCTTGCGGTCGCCCGCCTCGGCGGCGCGGGCCAGGGCCAGCCGGTCGACGGAGACGTAGGCGAACTCCTGGGCGACGAAGTAGCCGGTGCCCGCCGTCAGGACCAGGACGGCGAGGAGGCCCAGGAGCGCGGTCGCGGCACTCATCGGACACCACCCCGCCGTGTGCCGCGCTCATGCTCGCTGTGACGGGGTGGTCGGGGACTGTCTCCCGGGGGATCCGCGGGGTCCGTCGGTCTGGCGGACAAGGTGGTGCTCCTTCTGGTGGGGTATGTCAGGACAACGAGGGGGTCCGGTCACGGGTTCCCGGCTGGTCGGCCGGGCGCTCGGCGGACCGGCGGAAGGCCCACTCCATGGTCGGCTCCACGGCGAAGCGGACCAGCCGCCGCACCGCGGGGGTGCACAGCACCGTCACGACGGAGGCGGCCACCAGGGTGGTGACGACGGCGCCCGCGGGCCCGTGCATCCAGCCGGGGTGGTACCAGCCCAGGTGGTTGGCGAGCTGGGCGACGAACCCGTGCAGCAGATAGCCGGAGAGGGTGCCCGCGCCCAGCACGGTGAACCAGGTCGTCCGCCCCGGCACCCAGGCCAGGAAGCAGGCGGTCAGCAGGACGGAGACGCCGAAGAGGGCGAGCGTCATCAGCGGCCCGGCCCAGGTGGGCGCGCCCAGTTCGACCGCGCTGGCGCGGTGGAACAGCCAGGCGCCGGTGAAGCGCGGCACCAGGAAGTACGCCAGTGCGAAGGCGCCCGCGAAGACCGGCAGGGCCAGCAGCCGCACCCGGCGCCGCTGCACCATCTGGAAGTGCTCGGGCCGCAGGCAGAGGCCGAGCACGAAGTACGGCAGGAACTGGAGCAGGCGCTGCAGGTCGAGGTCCTCGCCGATGGACGGCGACATCGTCGCCAGCATCGCGACGACCAGGGCGACCGGCAGCGGCCGGCGCAGCGACCGCCACAGCGGGGTGGTGAGCCGCCAGACGAACAGCGAGGCCAGGAACCAGGTCAGGTACAGCGGGTCCAGCAGGCTGACCGGGCGGTCGGGCACACCGTCGGTCCAGCGGGTGAAGAAGGTGTACGCCGTCTCGAAGAGGACGTACGGGACGGCGATGCCGGTCACCAGGCGCCGGACGCGGCGCGGGGTGCCGTCGAAGTTCCGGGAGAAGTAGCCGGAGATCACGATGAAGGCCGGCATGTGGAAGGCGTAGACGACGGTGTACAGCGCGGTCACGGTCCGGCTGTCGTCGCGCAGCGGCTCCCAGGCGTGTCCGACGGCGACCAGCACGATCGCCAGGTACTTGGCGTTGTCGAAGAAGGCGTCCCGGACCGGCGGTGCGGCCGTCGGCCGCGCCTCGACCGCCGGGTCGCCCTGCGGCCGGACGGCGGTCCGCGTGGTCTGGCTCACCACGCCTCCTGAGCACCACGGGGACGGCCCTCACGGTCGGGGACGGGTCTGGCGGGACACACGGCGGTGAGGTGGCGGAGGGGCATCCCCGCCGCCTCACCGCTTTCCGGTGTCACAAACCGGAGCGCGCGGGATTCAGACGTTGACGCCGAAGTCGGCCGCGATCCCGGCCAGACCGGAGGCGTAGCCCTGGCCGACGGCGCGGAACTTCCACTCGGCGCCGTGCCGGTACAGCTCGCCGAAGACCATCGCGGTCTCGGTCGACGCGTCCTCCGACAGGTCGTAGCGCGCGATCTCCTGGTTGTTCGCCTGGTTGACGATCCGGATGAACGCGTTGCGGACCTGGCCGAAGCTCTGGCCGCGGTTGTCGGCGTCGTGGATCGAGACCGGGAAGGCGATCTTGTCGATCTCGGCCGGTACGGCGGCCAGGTTCACCTTGATCGACTCGTCGTCGCCCTCGCCCTCACCGGTGAGGTTGTCACCGGTGTGCTCGACCGAGCCGTCCGGGCTGGTGAGGTTGTTGTAGAAGACGAAGTGCCGGTCGGACGGGACCCGGCCCGACGCGTCGAGCAGCAGCGCGGAGGCGTCGAGGTCGTAGTCGGTGCCCGTCGTCGTCCGCACGTCCCAGCCGAGGCCGACCAGGACGGCCGTCAGGCCGGGCGCCTCCTTGCTGAGCGAGACATTGCCGCCTTTGGACAGGGAAACTCCCACGGTGCTCTCCTCCTGCTGCGGTCTGCGGGTAGCGCATCGGTCTGTCCCGAATCTACAACACTGTAGAAGTTCGACGGCGGGCGGGGACGGACCACCTCACTACGATGGTCCGACGCCGAACGCGACGGCGATCGATCAGGGAGGCGGCGTGGAACAGCGAGGCGGGAACCGGCGCGGGCAGGGCGAGCTGGAGGCCCAGGTGCTGACGGCACTGCGCGCGGCCCAGGAGCCGGTACCGGCCGCCTGGGTCCTGGAACGGCTGGGCGGCACGCTCGCCTACACCACCGTCGTCACCATCCTGACGCGGCTGCACACCAAGGGCGTGGTCACCCGGCGCCGGGCCGGACGCTCCTTCGCGTGGACGGCGGCCACCGGCGAGGCGGGCCTCGCCGCCCACCGGATGCGGCGCGTCCTGGACGGCGAGAGCGACCGCGAGGCGGTGCTCGCGAGCTTCGTCTCCTCGCTGCCGCGCCAGGACGAGGAACTGCTGCGCCGGCTGCTCCTGGAGGCCGGGGACGACGCGCCCGCCGGGAGCGGGGACGTCTGAACCATGGGCGTGTTCGTGTTCCTGCCGCTGGTGCTGCCCCTGACCGCCTGGCCCGTCGCCCGGCTCGCCGAGAGCAGACTGCACCCCCGGGTGGCGACCCTGCTGCTCTCCGGGGTCGCCGGGGTGCTCGGCCTGTGCAGCATCCTCTGCCTGGCGCTGCTGGCCATCGTCGGCACCGCGCAGCTCCCCGGTAACCCGCTCCCGGACGGCTGGTCCGACCCGGAGGTGCGCTCGGCGGTGCCGCACGACGAGGTCGTCGGCAAGACCGCCGTCGGCGCCCTGGCAGCGGCGGCCACCGCCTGCACGGCGCTGCTGCTGCGCCACTACCGGGTCCGCAGGGCCACCGTGCGCGCGCTGCGCGGACTGCCCGGCACCCAGGTCGCCGTCCTCGACGACGACCTCCCCTACGCGCACACCCTGCCCGGCGGCCGGGCGGCCCGCATCCTCGTCTCCACCGGAATGCTGGCCGGACTCGACTCCCGGGAGCGGCGGGTCCTGTTCGCCCACGAGCGGGCGCACCTGACCGGCCGTCACCACCGCTTCCTGCTGCTGGCCGGACTCGCGGCCCGCGCCAACCCGTTCCTGCGCCCGCTGCGCACCACCGTCGCCTACACGGTGGAGCGGTGGGCCGACGAGGAGGCAGCCCGCGCCGTCGGCGACCGGCGGCTGACCGCCCGTGCCGTCGCCAAGGCGGCGCTCGTCTCGCGCCCGGCGCCCACGCCCACGATGGCCGCGGTGGGCGGCGAGCCGGGCCCGGTGCCGCGCCGGGTGGCGGCGCTGCTGGGCCCCGCCCCGGTCGCCCGGACCTGGCCGCCGACCTTCACCACCGTCGGGATGGCCGTCTGGACCGCGGCGGCGGGCGCCGCCCTGTCCGCGATGTCGTCCGCCAACTCGGCGGTCACCATGTTCCTGATCCTGAAGACGGCCACCCCGCTGTGACCGGGGCGGCCGCCCCTTCGGACGCGCCCTAGAGGTCGAACTCGTGCGGGGGCAGGTCCAGGGTGAAGCACGCCTCCCGCACGACGGCCTGCTCGGTCTTGTCGAAGTCGCCGTCGGCGCCGCCGATGACGATGCCGATCTGGATGACGGCGCGGGCCTCGGCGGGCTTCTTCTTCGCCTTGGCGATCTCCTGGAGAACGCTGACCTTGCCGAAGTCGAAGTCGGCGGTGAGCTTGTTCAGGTTCTCCTCGAAGCGGCGGCGCAGGTCGTCGGCCGGGAAGTTCTGGAGGACCTCGTTGTTCGCGATGAGCTGCGCGACGCGCTGCCGCTCCGCCGGGTCGATGGTGCCGTCGGCGGCGGCGACGAGCGCGCACATGGCCATGCTGGCGTCCCGGAAGGCGCCGCTCTTGAGGTCGTTCTTCTTCGCGACGAGCTGGGTCTGCATCGTCGACGCGGAATCCTTGATGCGGTCCCACAGGGCCATGCGCGTCTCCAGGTGTGCGGATCGGGAGTGTCTACAACACCGTAGAAACTAGTGCGACGGGGGAGAAGTTCCCGCCTCCGCGCGGAAGTTCACGCCCGTCCCGGCCGCGGCGCCCCCGTCGGGACGCCGGTCGGGGAGCACCCGGAAAATCCGGTGCCGGGACCCGCGCCGTCCTCCTACACTCGCCGAGGACCGTGTGCCGCCCGGGAGCAGGGCGCACACCCGGAGACGGAGGGGGGCCGGCCGTGCGTCACCGCACCGATGTCGTCGTCCCCCGCGCGCTCCACGAGGTGATCCTGGCGTCTCCGGCCGCCCGGTGCGCGCCGCGCGGCCCGCACCGGACACCCGCGACGACCCGCTGACCCCGCCCGCCCCGGCACGCGTCCGACGCGCCGCCGGACCGGCGGCGGCACCGGTGCCCGTCCGGGAATCGCGCCGTCCCGCGAATCGATCGCCGCAGCTCAGCAGAGAGGCCGACCGGCCGTGCGCACCGACACCCACCACCTCGCCACCGTCCGCAACCTGGGCATCCTCGCCCACGTCGACGCGGGCAAGACCACCGTCACCGAGCGGATCCTGTACGCCACCGGCGCCACGCACCGGCGCGGCGAGGTCCACGACGGCACCACCGTCACGGACTTCGACCCGCAGGAGCGCGAGCGCGGGATCACCATCTTCGCGGCGGCGGTGAGCTGCGTCTGGGACGGCCACCGCGTCAACCTCATCGACACCCCGGGGCACGTCGACTTCGCCGACGAGGTGGAGCGCGCGCTGCGGGTCCTCGACGGCGCGGTCGCCGTCTTCGACGCCGTCGCGGGCGTCGAACCGCAGAGCGAGGCGGTGTGGCGGCAGGCCGACCGGCACGGCGTGCCGAGGATCGCGTTCGTCAACAAGCTGGACCGGCCGGGCGCCGACCTCGACACCGCCGTCGAGTCCATCAGGACCCGGCTGCACCCGGCGCCGCTGGTCGTCCAGTTGCCCATCGGCGCCGAGGACCGCTTCACCGGCGTCGTCGACCTGCCGCACCTGCGCGCGCTGGTCAGGGACGACGGTGACGGCGCCGTCCGGCGGGCACCGGTCCCGGAGGACCTGCGCGAGGAGGCGCTGCGGCGCAGACGGCTGCTGGAGGAGGCGGTCGCCGCCCTGCACCCGGCCGCCCTGGAGGAGTACTGCGCCCGCTCGACGCTCTCGGCGGGGACGCTGACCGCCGCGCTGCGGGACCTGACCCTCAGCGGCGAAGGGCTGGTCGTGCTCTGCGGCTCGGCCTACCGCGACCGGGGCGTCGAGGCGCTGCTGGACGCCGTCGTGTCCTACCTGCCGTCGCCCCTCGACGTGCCCGCCGTCCGCGGGGTGCACGAGGGGACCGGACAGGAGCGCGCGGCCGATCCTGGGGCGCCGTTCGCCGCGCTGGTGTTCAAGGTCCAGGCGGCCGCGACCGGGCGGCTGACCTGTCTGCGGATCTACTCGGGAACCGTACGGAAGGGGGACGTGGTGCGGGACGCGGGCACCGGGCGCACCGAGCGGGTCGGACGCGTCCTGCGGGTACGGGCCGACCGCCACGTCCCGGTGGACCGAGCGGTCGCCGGGGACATCGTCGCCGTCGCCGGGCTGAAGGGGGCCCGCGCGGGCACCACCCTCTGCGCGCCGGACGCCCCGCTGCTCCTCGAACCGCCGGGCGTCGCCGACCCGGTGGTCTCGGTGGCGGTCGAGGCCCGCGGGTCCGCCGGGACCGGGCGGCTGGCGGCGGCGCTGGCCCGGCTCACCGAGGAGGACCCGTCGCTGGTCGCCGGGACCGACCCGGAGACCGGGCAGACCGTGCTGTCCGGCATGGGGGAGCTGCACCTGGAGGTCGCGGTGGAGCAACTGCGTTCCGTGCACGGCGTGGAGGTCACCGTGGGCCGCCCCGCGGTGAGCCACCGGGAGACGGTCGGGCGGGGCGTCGCCGGGACGGTCTACCGGCACGTCAAACAGGACGGCGGGGCAGGGCAGTTCGCGCATGTCGTCCTCGATGTCGAGCCGTGGGAGGGGGACTTCGTGTTCCGCTCGACGGTGGTCGGCGGGCGGGTGCCGCAGGAGTACGTCCGCGCGGTCCGCGCCGGATGTCTGGCCGCCCTCGCCGAGGGGCCGCTCGGCGGTCACCCGGTGACCGGGCTGCGGGTCACCCTCACCGACGGGGCGACCCATGTGAAGGACTCCTCGGAGGCCGCCTTCCGGACGGCGGGCCGCCTCGGGCTCCGCGAGGCCCTGCGCGGCTGCGTCATGGTCCTGCTCGAACCCGTCGCGGAGGTCACCGTCACGGTGCCCGACGACGCCGTCGGCGTGGTCCTCGGCGACCTCGCGGCCCGGCGCGGCCGGGTCTCGGGATCGCTCGCGCGCGGCGGCGCGACGGTGGTCACCGCGACGGTGCCGCTGGCCGGACTCTTCGGCTACGCGACCCGGTTGCGCGGGCGCACCCAGGGCCGGGCGACGTTCACCGCCCGCCCGACGGGCTACGCCCCGGCACCGGGGTCGGGGCCGGGGGCGGCATCGGGTTCGGGTTCGGTGGGCGCCGACCGCTAGCGGGGGCCCGGGGCGGGGCCCGGGGCAGGGAGGTGAAACGGACCGCGGGGGTTCGGGGGCGTGGAGGGGCGGGATCGCGGGGGCGGGGAGGCGCGGGATCGCGGGGCGTGGAAGGGCGGCGGGACGAACGGGTGCCGCCGTCCCTTCCCGTGGCCTCCCGTGCCTCACCCCGCCCCCGGCCTCTGCGGCTCACCGCCTCCCGTGGCCCGCCCTCCTGCTGGCCCCGCCCCGCGACTCACCGCCTCCGTGGCTCACCCCCGCCGTGCCCCCGCTCCGCCCCCTTCGGGAAGTGAACGTCCACCCGTCCCGCGGGCCCCCGACCCCGCTGTTCGCCTCAACTGCTCGAACGCGGACCGCGCGACATGCGTCCGGAGTGCCACGGGTGTTGCCGAAACCCTTGACGCGCGCATCTCCTGAGGTTTAACTCACGTCCTAAATTAAGTCATGAGTGCTAACCCCGAAGGGACACCGGGAGTCATGCGCAGCATCCGAGCCGCGGCCGTCGGCGCCGTCACCATGTCACTCGCCCTTGCCGCCTCGGCCTGCGGAGGCGGTTCGTCGACGGGGGGCGGGTCGGACGACTCGCCCAAGACCCTCACGTACTGGGCCTCCAACCAGGGCGCGAGCATCGCCGTCGACAAGAAGGTCCTCCAGCCGGAACTCGACAAGTTCGAGAAGCAGACCGGCGTCAAGGTGAAGCTCGAGGTGGTCCCCTGGTCGGACCTGCTCAACCGCATCCTGACCGCCACGACCTCGGGTCAGGGCCCCGACGTCCTCAACATAGGCAACACCTGGAGCGCCTCGCTCCAGGCCACCGGGGCGCTGCTGCCCTGGAACGCCGAGAACTTCGCCAAGATCGGCGGCAAGGACCGCTTCGTCGACTCGGCGCTCGGCTCCACCGGCGCCTCCGACAAGGACCCCGCCGCGGTGCCGCTGTACTCGATGGCGTACGCGCTCTACTACAACAAGAAGATGTTCGCCGAGGCGGGCATCAGCAAGCCGCCGACCACCTGGGACGAGCTGGTCGCCGACGGCCGGAAGCTGTCCAAGGACGGTAAGTGGGGCCTGGGAGCGGAGGGTTCGAACCCGTCGGAGAACATCCACCACGCCTTCGTCTTCGCCCGCCAGCACGGCGCCGAGTTCTTCACCGCCGACGGCAAGGCCGACTTCACCAACGACGGGGTCGTGACCGCCGTCAAGCAGTACGTCGACCTGATGGCCAAGGACAAGATCATCGCGCCCGGCAACGCCGAGTACGCCCAGAACCAGTCCGTCAGCGACTTCGCCAAGGGCAAGAACGCGATGCTGCTCTGGCAGTCCGCCGCCGCCAACCTCAAGTCCCAGGGCCTGAGCGAGGACGACTACGGCATCGCGCCGGTGCCCGTGCAGTCCGGCACCCCCGGAACCGGCGACCAGATCAACTCCATGGTCGCGGGCATCAACCTCGCCGTCTTCAAGAACACCCACAACACCGACGGCGCGACGAAGTTCGTGAAGTTCATGACCAGCGACGCCGAGCAGAAGATCCTCAACACCGCCTACACCTCGATCCCGCCGGTGAAGACGGCCCAGGAGGACCCGGCGTTCAACTCCCCGGCCAACGCGGTCCTCAAGGACACCCTCGCCAAGAGCGCCGCCGCGCTGCCGCAGGTCGCCGACGAGTCGCAGTTCGAGACCGCGGTCGGTACCGCGATCAAGGAGCTGTTCGCCACCGCCGCGGCCGGTCGCCCCGTCTCCGCGGACACCGTCAAGTCGGCGCTGCAGAAGGCCCAGCAGCAGATGCCCGCGAAGTGAGCCCGATGACGACCACCGCTCCCGCCGCGGCGGACGTGCGGAAGGACTCCCCCGGGGCGGCGGCGCGTGACCCCCGCCGCCCCGGGCGGATCCGCCGCATCGGACTGCCGTACCTGCTGCTCCTGCCCGCCCTGTTCCTCGAACTCCTGGTCCACCTCGTGCCGATGGTGATCGGCATCGTGATGAGCTTCAAGGAGCTGACCCAGTTCTACATCCGCGACTGGGGCGCCGCGCCCTGGTCGGGGCTGCGCAACTACCGCATGTCGGTGGACTTCGACGCCCCGGTCGGCGAGGCGCTGCTCCACTCGTTCCTCGTCACCATCGCGTTCACCGTGCTGTCGGTCGGCCTCTGCTGGCTGATCGGCACCACGGCCGCCGTCTACATGCAGGAGACCTTCCGCGGCCGCGGCCTGCTGCGCGCGCTGTTCCTGGTGCCGTACGCGCTGCCGGTCTACGCGGCCGTCATCACCTGGGTGTTCATGTTCCAGCACGACAACGGCCTGGTGAACCACGTCCTGCACGACCAGCTCCACCTCACCGACAAGCCGTCGTTCTGGCTCATCGGCGACAACAGCTTCTACGCCCTGCTCACCGTGTCGGTGTGGAAGGGCTGGCCGTTCGCCTTCCTCATCGTGATGGCCGGACTCCAGAACATCCCCGGCGAGCTGTACGAGGCCGCCGCGCTGGACGGCGCCGGACGGTGGCAGCAGATCCGCCGGATCACCCTGCCGTCGCTGCGCCCGGTCAACCAGGTGCTCGTCCTGGTGCTGTTCCTGTGGACGTTCAACGACTTCAACACGCCGTACGTCCTGTTCGGCAAGACCGCCCCGGCCGCGGCCGACCTGATCTCCGTCCACATCTACCAGGCGTCCTTCGTCACCTGGAACTTCGGCACCGGGTCCGCCATGTCCGTACTCCTGCTGCTGTTCCTGCTGGTGGTGACCGGCGTCTACCTCGTCCTCACCTCGCGCGGACGGAGGACCTCAGATGTCTAGCCAGCACGCCTCACCGATGGCGCCGCCGCGCTCCTTCCTCTGGTCCCGGCGGATCTTCCTGACCCTGCTCACCGGATTCGTCCTGCTGCCGGTGTACGTCATGGTCTCCAGCTCCCTGAAGCCGCTCGCGGACGTCACCGGCAAGTTCCGCTGGCTGCCCAGCGGGCTGACCCTGCGCCCGTACGTCGACATCTGGTCGACGGTCCCGCTCGCCCGCTACTTCGTGAACTCCCTGATCGTGGCGGGCGTCGCGACCGTCGCGTCGGTGGTGATCGCGGTCTTCTCGGCGTACGCGGTCAGCCGGTACGACTTCCGCGGCAAGCGCGTCTTCACGGTGACCGTGCTCTCGACGCAGATGTTCCCCGGCATCCTCTTCCTGCTGCCGCTGTTCCTCATCTACGTCAACATCGGCAACGCCACCGGCATCGCCCTGTTCGGCTCGCGCGGCGGACTGATCCTGACGTACCTGACGTTCTCGCTGCCGTTCTCGATCTGGATGCTCATCGGGTACTTCGACTCGGTGCCCCGCGACCTGGACGAGGCGGCGCTGGTCGACGGCTGCGGCCCGCTGGGCGCGCTGTTCCGGGTGGTCGTACCGGCCGCCGTGCCCGGCATTGTCGCGGTCGCCGTCTACGCCTTCATGACCGCCTGGGGCGAGGTGCTGTTCGCGTCCGTCATGACCAACGACACCACGCGCACCCTCGCGGTCGGACTCCAGGGCTACTCCACGCTCAACGACGTGTACTGGAACCAGATCATGGCCGCCTCGCTGGTCGTCAGCGTGCCCGTGGTCGCCGGCTTCCTGCTGCTCCAGCGCTACCTGGTCGCCGGACTGACGGCCGGAGCCGTCAAGTGACCGACCACGCCGACCCCGAGAGGACCTCCGTGACCATCGACCTCGCCGCGCTCCCGCACGACTTCCTGTGGGGCACCGCCACTTCGGCCTACCAGATCGAGGGCGCCGCCGCCGAGGACGGCCGCTCCCCGTCGATCTGGGACACCTTCTCGCACACCCCGGGCAAGACCGACGGCGGCGACCACGGCGACGTCGCCTGCGACCACTACCACCGCTGGCGCGAGGACATCGGCCTGATGCGCCGACTGGGCACCGACGCCTACCGGTTGTCCATCGCCTGGCCGCGGGTGGTGCCCGGCGGCGACGGTCCGGTCAACCCCAAGGGCCTGAACTTCTACGACCAGTTGATCGACGGGCTGCTGGAGGCGGGCATCACCCCGTCCGTCACGCTCTACCACTGGGACCTGCCGCAGGTCCTCCAGGACCGGGGCGGCTGGCCGGAGCGGGCGACCGCCGAGCACTTCGCCGCGTACGCCGCCGTCGTCGCCGAACGCCTCGGTGACCGCGTCCACCACTGGGCCACCCTCAACGAGCCGCTCTGCTCGGCCTGGATCGGCCACCTCGAAGGCAAGATGGCGCCGGGCCTGACCGACCTGACGGCGGCCGTCCGCGCCTCCTACCACCTGCTGCTCGGGCACGGCCTCGCCGTCGAGGCGATCCGCGCCAACGCGCCCGGCGCCCAGGTCGGCCTCGTCACCAACCTCTCCACGGTGCACGCCGCCAGCGACCGCGAGGAGGACGTGCGGGCCGCCCGGCGGATGGACGGTCACACCAACCGCTGGTGGCTCGACCCGGTGCACGGCCGCGGCTTCCCGGCGGACATGCGCGAGGTGTACGGCATCGAACTCCCCGAGCGTGAGGGGGACTTGGCGACGATGTCGGCCCCGATGGACTGGCTCGGCCTCAACTACTACATGCCGGCCACGGTCGCCGACGACCCCACGGGCCCCGCGCCGTACGTCCGCGAGATCCGCCGCGAGGGCGTGCCGCGCACCGGCATGGACTGGGAGGTCGACGCGAGCGGCATCGAGACGCTGCTGCTGCGCCTGACGAACGAGTACGGCGCCCGCCGCCTGTACGTCACGGAGAACGGCTCGTCCTACCCCGACGTGGTCCGCCCCGACGGCACGATCGACGACCCGCAGCGCCAGGCGTACCTGGAGCAGCACCTCGCGGCGTGCGCCTCCGCGGCCCGCAAGGGGGCACCGCTGGCCGGGTACTTCGCGTGGTCCCTGCTCGACAACTTCGAGTGGGCGTACGGCTACGACAAGCGGTTCGGCCTGGTCCACGTCGACTACGCGACGCAGGCCCGCACCATCAAGGGCACCGGCCACCGGTACGCGGACATCGTCCGCCGCCACCGGGACCTGGCCCGCCGCGCGGCCTGAGCCGGGGCGGCGCGGAGCGGACGGGAGCGGGGACGGGGCCGGGAGACGCGGACGCGGGAGCGACGCGTCCCCGGCGCCCGGCCCCGCCGTCCCGGAAGAACGGAGGGGCGCGCACCACGCGTCTCATTTGTCATGCACGCGTCAGTACAGCGCATCCGTCCCACCCCGACCCCAAGGAGAGCCGCATGCCGCACCGCACCCTCCTGGCCGCGCTGGCCGTCCTGGCCACCGTCGCCGTCCTGTCCCCGCCCCCGGCCGCCGCCGCGCCCGCCGGGCGAGCCGCCGCCGTCCAGGCCGCCTGGGACACCGACCGGGCGGCCGCCGCCTACGCCCAGACACCGGCCGCCGTCACCGCCTCCGGCAGCGAGAACGGCGGCACCGGCCCCGGTCTCGCCTTCGACGGCGACGGGGCCACCCGCTGGTCCAGCAACTTCGCCGACGACGCGTGGCTGCGCGTCGACCTCGGCACCACCGTCCGCGTCGACCGGGTGGTCCTCGACTGGGAGGCCGCCTACGGCAAGCGGTACGTCCTGGAGGCGTCGAAGAACGGCACCGACTGGACGCCGTTCTACACGGAGACCGCAGGCACCGGCGGATCGGTCACCGTGAGCACCTACCCGCAGGAGGTCACCGGCCGCTACCTGCGCCTGCGCGGCCTCGAACGCGCCACGCCCTACGGGTACTCGCTGTGGAGCTTCAAGGTGTACGGCGGCGAGCCCGCGCCCGCGTCCACCACCCGGACCAACCTCGCCCTGAACCACCCCGCTTACTCGAACTACTACCAACACGCGGGCAACACACCGGCGTTCGTCACCGACGGCGGCTACCCGGCCGGGCTCAAGGGCGACTCCACCCGCTGGTCGAGCGACTGGAACGCGGACCGCTGGGTCGCCGTCGACCTGGGCGCGACGTCGACGATCGACACCGTCGACCTGTACTGGGAGGCGGCCTTCGCGGTCGACTACCGGCTCCAGGTCTCCGACGACAACCGCACCTGGCGCACGGTCTACCAGCCGACCGCGTCCGAGGTCGCCGCGCGCCGCGCCAACGTCGCCTCACCGGCCGAGGCGGCGGGCCTGCACGACAGCGTGCGGCTGCCGCAGCCGGTCACCGGACGGTACGTCAGGATGCTCGGCACGGAGCGCCGCTCTTTCTACAACCCGGCCCCCGCCACGGCCCAGTTCGGCTACTCGCTCTACGAGTTCCAGGTCTGGGGCACCGGAGGCAGCGCCGCGGCCGCCTACCCGGCGCTGCCGGGCGAGCAGTCCGGCACCTACCGCACCACCTTCTTCGACGACTTCACCGGCTCCACCCTCGACCGCTCCAAGTGGCGTGTGGTCAGGACGGGTTCGGAGATGGGCTCGGTCAACGGCGAGGCGCAGGCGTACGTCGACTCCACCGACACCGTCCGCACCGAGAACGGCAGCCTGGTGCTGCGTGCCAAGTACTGCAAGGGCTGCACCCGTGCGGGCGGCGGCACCTACGACTTCACGTCGGGCCGCGTCGACACCAACACCAAGTTCGACTTCACCTACGGCCGGGTCAGCGCCCGCATGAAGCTGCCCGTGGGCGACGGCTTCTGGCCCGCGTTCTGGCTGCTCGGCAGCAACGTCGACGACCCGTCGGTGTCCTGGCCCGCCTCCGGGGAGACCGACATCATGGAGAACATCGGCTACCGGGACTGGACCAGCTCGGCCCTGCACGGCCCCGGCTACTCGGCGGACGGCAACATCGGCGCCCGCCAGACCTACCCGGGCGGGGCCACGGCGGACCAGTGGCACACCTACGCGGTGGAGTGGACCCCGACCGGGATGCGCTTCCTCGTCGACGACCGCGTCGTCCAGGAGACGACCCGCAACAAGCTCGAATCGACCCGCGGCCAGTGGGTCTTCGACCACAACCAGTACGTCATCCTCAACCTCGCCCTGGGCGGCGCCTACCCGGCCGGCTGGAACCAGACGACCACCCCGTACTGGGGCCTGCCCCAGTCGAGCGTGGACCGCATCGCGGGCGGGGGAGTGCAGGCGGAGGTGGACTGGGTGCGGGTGGAGCAGAAGGGGTAGCGGGGGCACCGCCGGTCGGATCCCGGCCGGCCGGTCGCCGCCGTGCCGCACGGTCCCGGGGGCGGGCGTACCCGGCGTCCGCCCCCGGGTGCCGCCGCACCCCGGGTACCCTGGATCACCTCGAGAGAGCGGCCCGACGGGCTTCCGCTCCACCCCGGTGGAGTTCTGAAGGACACGCCCCCACCCGCACGAGTCACTTCGTGCTGTCTGGGGAGAAGTCCTTGCTGTTCCGCGCGTCCGCCAGAACGATCTCCGTCATGGCGTTCGACACGTCTCTCTTCCATCGGCTCACCGACCGCTTCGTCCACACGCACGGATACCGCCCGGGACCCGCGGAGATACGTTCCTGGGAACAGAGCCTCCCCGTTCTGGCCGCCACGCTCGACGACGCCGGACTCGGTGACGTGGAGGTCATGATCGAGTACGCCCTCCCGATGAACAGCAAGCGGATCGACGCCGTCCTGGCCGGGACGCACCCCGTCACGGGGGAGCCGTCGTACGTCCTGGTGGAACTGAAGCAGTGGAGCGAGGCCGTGCCGTCCGAGGACGACCCGGTGCTGTGCGTCCTCGAGCGGTACAGCGGCCCGGTGCTCAATCCCATCGAACAGGTGCGCCGGTACCGCGAGTACCTCGTGAACTTCAACGGCGCGGTCGCGACGCATCCGCACCGGGTGACCGGGGTCGCGTTCCTGCACAACGCGACCGAGTTCGGCGTGGGCGGGCTGCGCTCGCTGGAAGGGGCAGGCGGTGTCCGGCTCTTCACCGGCGACCGGCGGGGTGAGTTCATCGACTGCCTGCGCGCCCTGCTCAGCCCGCTGAGCCCGGGTGCTGAGGCCGCCGACGCGCTGCTGGCCGGAAAGACCGTACCGTCGAAGCAGCTCATGGCGGTCGCGGCACAAGAGGTGCGCGAGCGCGAACAGTTCGTGCTCCTCGACGAGCAGCAGGTGGCGTACCGCACGGTCCTGAACGCCGTGCACAGGGCCAAGCGGTCCGACACCAAGGAGGTCGTGGTCGTCACCGGCGGCCCCGGCACCGGAAAGAGCGTCATCGCGCTCTCCCTGCTGGGCGAGTTGTACCGGAGCGGGGTGCCGGCCCTGCACGCGACCGGTTCGCAGTCCTTCACGAAGACCATGCGCAAGGTCGCCGGCGCCCGGAAGCGCGAGGTGCAGGACCTCTTCAAGTACTTCAACAGCTTCATGGCGACCGAGAAGAACTCCCTCGACGTCCTGATCTGCGACGAGGCCCACCGGATCCGGGAGACGTCGGCCAACCGCTTCACGTCCGCCGCACACCGCACCGGAAGGCCGCAGATCGAGGAGTTGATGGACGTCGCACGGGTGCCCGTCTTCCTGCTCGACGAGCACCAGGTGGTGCGTCCCGGCGAGATGGGGACGGTCGCCGACATCCGGGCGGCGGCGGCCCTGCGCGGTCTGGCCTGTCATGTCGTCCCGCTGGACAGCCAGTTCCGGTGCGGTGGCAGCGAAGCCTATCTGCGCTGGGTGGTGCGGTTGCTGGGGCTGGAGGGCGATGGTCCGGTCGTCTGGGACCCGGACGACCGCATGCGGTTGCTCGTCGCGGAGAGCCCAGCGGACCTGGAGTCCTTCCTGGACTCTCGGCGGGCACAGGGCTACAGCGCCCGCATGTCGGCCGGTTACTGCTGGCCGTGGTCCCCCGAGCCGAAGCCCGGCAGCCCGCTGCCGCTCGACGTGGTGATCGGCGACTGGGCGCGTCCCTGGAACCTGCGCGGGGACCGCGCCGTCTCCGGGGCGCCACCGTCCGCGCTCTGGGCGACGGACCCGGCGGGTTTCGGACAGATCGGATGCGTCTACACCGCCCAGGGGTTCGAGTACGACTGGTCCGGCGTCATCATCGGTCCCGACCTCCTCTGGCGCGGCGACCAGTGGATCATCAACCGCGCGGCGTCCAGGGACCCCGTGTTCAAGCGGTCCGTGTCGGAGGCCGAAGTCCGCCGGTTGATCCGCAACACGTACAAGGTGCTGCTCACCCGGGGCATGGTCGGGACCGTCGTCCACTCGACCGATCCGGAGACCCAGGAGAAGCTGCGGGAACTGGTGGGAGCGCGGCACCTCGTGACCGCATGAACGTGCGAGGGCGGTGCCGTCCGCCCACGACGGCGGCGACGCGCCGAAAGCAGTCGCAGGCACGACGGGTACCGGATAGCGCTCCCTAAGATCACCGTTACCAGTCGCGGCCCGACGGGCTTCCCCGCACATGAGGGACATGCCCCCACCCGCACGAGTCTTTCGTGCCTTGGGGGAACCACCTCGTGTCCATGCTCCTGCTGAGACTGTCCGCGCGGGACCTGCTCAACCTCGACGAGAGGCGCCGGATGGTGCCTCATCTGGCCGCCCGATACCGGTACTTCCGCGGCAAGGACGTGTCCGAAGGCGAACGGAAGGCCTGGGCGGAGAGCCTGGTGCACCTGGCGGGGGACCTGGTGCGGGCGGGGCGCGGGAACGTCGAGATGGTCGTCGAGTGCGCGGCGACACTGGAGAAGCCGGAGAAGGGGCTCGCGCCCCTGATCGACGCCGTGCTGGTGGGCAGACACCCGGAGACGGGCCTGCCCTCCTACCAACTCGTCGAGCTGAAGCGGTGGTCGACGGTGACGCGGGTGGAGGCGGCCACCGCGGAACTCGTCAACGTACCGGGCTACGGCAAGCCCAAGCGTCATCCGGCCCTGCAACTGCGTTCGACCTTCCGACTGTTCACCGGGGAGCAGGGCCCGCTGCACGGCGCGACCGTAGAGTGCGGCGGCTTCGCGTATCTGCACAACGCCACCGAGGAGGGTGTGCGGCCGCTCCTCGACACCCTGGCGCCGACCGGTGCCTACGAGCGGGTCTACACCCGCGACAGCCGGGACCGGCTCCTCGCGGATCTGCGTGAGCACTTCGCGGAGGACGGCGCGGCGTCGGAGGCTGAACGCCTGCTCCAGCGGATGAACCTGCGGAACACGCCGCTGCTCGACGCGATGACCAGATCGCGGGGTGAGGACACCGTGTTCACCCTCCGGCGCGAGCAGCAGAAGGTGGCCACCAGCGTTCTGGAGCGTGCCGAACGGGTCCTCGGCCCCGCGGACGCACCGGCCGCGCCCGAGGGAGACGAACGTGCCGTGTTCGTCGTGACCGGGGGACCCGGTACCGGGAAGAGCGCGGTCGGTCTGCAGTTGCGGGCCGAGTTCGAGAAGGCCGGGCGCACCGTCCGCTACGCCAGTGGCAGCCGTGCCTTCAACGGCGCGATCAAGGAGCAGGTGGGCTTCACCGAGCGGGAGTTCAGGGAGCGCTTCGGCTACTTCAGCGACTTCGTGAAGGCCCCGGAACCGCCCCTGGACGTCCTGATCTGCGACGAGGCGCACCGGATGCGGGAGCGGACCGTGGACAGGTACCGGAACGAGGAGCGGTCAGGAACCCAGCCGCAGGTGGACGATCTGCTGGACGCCGCGCGGCTCACCGTGTTCTTCCTCGACGAGAGCCAGTCCGTGCGACCCAACGAGGTCGGATCGGTGGGCCTGATCGAGGACGCCGCGGGGAAGCGCGGCATCACCCCGCTGCCCTACCTGCTCCGGGAGGAGTGGCGGTGCGGGGGAAGCGACGCGTACATCCGCTGGGTGCGGGCGGTGCTCGGAGTGGAGGAGGGGGAGACCCTCTGGACCCCGGACGGGCTGATGCACGTGGAGGTCGCCGACAGCCCGGAGGAACTCGAGCACATCATCACGACCGAGGCGAGAGCCGGTGCCACCGCGCGGATGGTGGCGGGCTTCTGCTGGCCGTGGACCTCGCCGCGGGGCAAGGGCGCCGCGGCCCGGCTGGAGACCGACGTGCGGATCGGCGGCTGGCACCGGCGCTGGAACGCCAAGAGCGACACGTTCTGCGAGAACCGCACCGTGCCGCCGTCCAGCATCTGGTCGGTGCACCCCGACGGCCTCGACCAGATCGGCTGCGTCTACACGGCGCAGGGGCTCGAGTGGGACTGGTGCGGGGTGATCCTCGGCGAGGACATGGTGCGGCGCGGGGATCGCTGGGTCTACCAGAAGGGCACCTGGCGGGTCGACCCGGAGACGGGGGTCAGGCGGGTGAAGACCCCGGGGTCCTTCGACATGAAGCTCAGGGAGAGGACGGGCGACGGTGACGGGGAGGAGGACTTCGAGCGGTCCGTCCGGCACGCGTACCACGTGCTGATGACGCGGGCGAGCCGTGCCACGGTCCTCCACTCGACGGACGAGGAGACCCAGGCGTACCTCAAGTCCCGTGTCGGCGAGGTGCTGGTGCACGACCTGCGGCCGACCTGGGACCGTCTCGCGCCCGAGGCGAGGCAGCCGCACCTGCCCAGTCCGAAGAGGCAGAGGGGCAAGGCCGTCGACTCCGGGCAGGGACTCATCTTCTGAACCGTCGCCCGGTCGCGGGACATGGCCGGGGGAAGGGTGGCGGGCTCGCCGGGCCCGCCACATGCCGACCTCAGATGAGGTGGCGCGCTGCCGCGAGTACCGCGGCCACCACCAGAGCGGCGATCACGTTCGTCGCGGTGCCGACGAGGATCTCGCGGACCCAGGGACGGCGCGCAGGCTTGTACTCGATGGGTTCCATGAAAGACCACTCCCGATGTGAGCTGCGGAATGGTAGGACCGCCCTACCGGGCATCCGGTCCACTCCTCGCCC
This sequence comes from Streptomyces sp. SolWspMP-5a-2, assembly GCF_900091845.1. Taxonomy (GTDB): domain Bacteria; phylum Actinomycetota; class Actinomycetes; order Streptomycetales; family Streptomycetaceae; genus Streptomyces; species Streptomyces doudnae. The sequence goes on along the minus strand of NZ_FMCI01000350.1, from coordinate 14,657 downwards.
ACGACCGCGACCGGTCCGTGGAATCCGCCTCGTACCCTCCGGGAAGGTGCGCAGCGAGCGGACATCGTAGCGCACCGTCAGCACGGCTCGATCGGCGTATCGCCGTGCCGGGCAGGCGGGTTCGGCGCCGGGACGCCCCCCTCGGCGCCGGGACGCCCCCTCCCCGTTTTGAAAACGAATGTCATCAACCGCTAAATTGATCACGCCCGATCAACCACCCGCGATCGACCACGCCCGATCGACCGCGTCCACCCCGCGCCGGAAATCCCCTCCGGTGCCCCGTCCGGTACCCCCGATCCCCCCAGGAGGCTTAATGCATATGATGCGCAAGTGCGCGATTACATCATCAGGCCCGCGGGCCAGGACGATCTCGGTGGGGCGCGAGCCGTGATGCTCGACACCGTGTACCGGGACTTCGGTACCGGGTACGTGCCGCGCTGGCACGGGGACATCGTCGACCCGGAGGCCGCCTACCTGGTCCCCGACCGGCACACCCTGCTGGTGGTGGTCGCACCCGGCGGGGAGATCGTCGGGACCGGCGCCCTGGACTCCCGGGGGCCCGCCCACCCGCCGAACCCCCGTGAACTCGCCGAGCGCTACCCGTCGGGAGAGACCGCGCAGCTCCGCCGTGTCTACACCCACCCCGACCACCGGCGCCGCGGCCTCGCGCGGCGGGTCGTCGCCGAGCTGCTCGACTTCGCCGCGGCGGACGGCGGCTACCGCTCCGTCTACCTGCACACCGACCCGGCCGTGCCGGGCGCCGAACCGTTCTGGCGGTCGCTCGGGAAGGCCGTGCTCGACGAGCGCGACGGACCCGGCGGCGGCCAGCGGATCGTCCACTTCGAGATACCCCTGGGGTACTGACACCCATGCGCCGCCCGCACCACCTCCTGGCCCTCCTGCTCGCCCCGGTCGTCACCGGCTGCTTCGCCTCCGGCGGCTCCGACGCCTCCTCCGGCGACGCGAAGTCCGGCTCCCGGCTCCGGGTCGCCCTCGCCTTCCCGCCCGCCGAGCACCTCTCCCCGTACGGCGCCGACGCCACCATCCTCAGCCGACTCGGCGTCACCGAGGGCCTGACCTCGCTGGACGCCAACGGCGCCGCGTCCCCCGCGCTCGCCGCGTCCTGGCGCCGCGACGGCGACAGCACCTGGCGTTTCACCCTGCGCGAGGCCACCTTCCAGGACGGCACCGAGGTCACCCCCGCCGCCGTCGCCTCCGCCCTCACCCGCGCCGCCGCCGCGAAGCCCGCCCCCGCCGCCCTCTCCGGCGTCCACCTGAAGGCGACCGCCGCGGGCCGCACCGACGTGCGGATCACCACCGACCGGCCGGACCCGATCCTGCCCCTGCGCATGTCGAGCCCCGGCCTCGCCGTGCTCGCGGCCGAGGCGTACGACGCGAAGGGCGGCGCCGACCCCGTCGGCACCGGCACCGGGCCCTTCCGGCTCACCGAGGTGACCGGCTCCACCGCCGCCTCCCTCGACCGGTTCGACGACTACTGGGGCGGCCGCGCCCAGTCCGCCGGGATCGACGTCACCTTCGTCGCCGACGGCATTGCCCGCGCCGCCGCGCTGCGCACCGGGCAGGCCGACCTCGCCGAGGCCGTCCCGGTCGCGCAGGCCGCCACCCTCGACGCGGCCACCCGCAAGGAGACGGCCACCACCCGCACCACCAGCCTCCTGCTCAACGCCGCCTCGGGCCCGTTCAAGGACGCCGGCCTGCGCGCCGCCGCCCGCGAGGCCGTCGACACCGCCGCCCTCGCCAAGGGCGTCTACGAGGGCCACGCCGACGCCGGGGCCGGGGTCTACGGACCCGCCGTCACCTGGGCCGAGGGCAAGCGCGAGCGGCTGTCGGGACGCGCGGCGGCCAGCACCCCCCACGGCACCCGGATCACCCTCGCCACCTACGACAACCGGCCCGAACTCCCCGAGGTCGCCCAGGTGTTGAAGCAGCAACTGGAGAAGGCCGGGTTCGACGTCACCCTCCAGGTGCGGGAGTACTCCCGGCTGGAGAGCGACGCCCTGGACGGGAAGTTCGACGCCTTCGTCATGGCCCGCAACTCCCTCGTCGACACCGGCGACCCGGTCGCCGTCCTCGCCAGCGACTACACTTGCGACGGCGGCTACAACGTCGCCCAGCTCTGCGACAAGGCCGTCGACCGTGCCGTCACCGCGGCGGAGGGCGTCGCCGACACCGACGAGCGCCGGGACGCCGCGATGGCCGCCGAGGCCGCCGTCCTGCGCACCGACGCCGTCGTCCCGCTGGTCCACCAGCGCATCATCACCGGCGTCGGCACGGGTGTCCGCGGCGCCCTGCTCGACCCGTACGAGCGCACCCTCGTCGGCACCGGCACCCGGCGCTGACCCGTGCGGCACCGAACCACCGCGCTGCTGTGGCGCGTCGGCCTCGCGGTGGGACTGGTCTGCGGGATCGGCCTGCTGCCCACGCTCTCCCGCACCGACCCGGCGCTGACCGTCCTCAAGGCGCGCTCCGCCGACCGCGACCCCACCCCCGAGGTCCTCGCCGCCGTCCGCGGCCAACTCGGCCTCGACGCGAGCCCGTTGACGCTTCTCGGGCGGTGGGTCGGCGGCCTGTGGCGCGGTGACGCCGGACAGTCCTGGATCTCCGGCGACGACGTCACCCCCGCCGTCCTCCAGGCCCTCGGCGCCTCCCTGCTGCTGATGGCCGCCGCCCTCGCCGTCGCCGCCCTCACCGCCACCGCCGTCTGCGCCCGCACCCTGTGGCTCGGCGCCCGGCTGCGCCTCGACGCCCGGCGCCCCGGCGGCAGCGGCGGGTCCGCGATGCTCGCCGCGCTCCCCGAGTTCCTCACCGCCTCCGTCCTCGCCACCGTCGTCGGGGTTCAGCTCGGCTGGCTGCCCGCCCTCGGCTGGTACGGACCCCGCTGGACCGTCCTGCCGGGACTCGCCCTCGGACTGCCCGCGGGCGCCGTCCTCGGACGGCTCCTCGACGACCTGCTGCCCAGCGCCTTCGCCGAACCCTGGGCGCGCGCCGCCGTCGCCCGCGGCGTGCGCGGGCGCGCCGTCGCCCGGCAGGCCGTCCGCCGCTGCCTGCCCGCGCTGCTGCCCAACGCCGGACTCTTCGTCGTCGGCCTCACCGGCGGCGCCGTCGCCGTCGAGCAGATCTTCGACATCCCCGGCCTCGGCCGCACCACCCTCCAGGCCGCCCTCGCCCAGGACCTCCCCGTCCTCCAGGCGGGCACCCTGCTCCTGCTGCTGCTCGCCGCCCTCTCCACCGGCGCCGCCCACCTCGCCGCCCGGCTGCTGATCGGCCCCGCGCTGCGCGACCGGGCCCTGCCCAGCCTGCACCGCCCGCGCCCGCCCGCCGCCGGGCGCCTGCCCCTCCTGTACGGCGGCCTGCTGCTCGCCGTCGTCGCCGCGGGGCTGCCGCGCGACCCGCTCGCCCTCGACACCGACCAGCGCCTGCGGCCCCCCTCCGCCGGTCACCCTTTCGGCACCGACGCGCTCGGCCGCGACCTGCTCGCCCGGGTCGCCCACGGCGCCCTCGACACCCTGCTCCTCGCCTCCGCGATCAGCGCCGCCGCCCTCGTCGCCGGGGTCCTGCTCGGACTGGTGCCCCGGTTCTCCGGGCCGCTCGCCGACACCGTCAACGCCGTGCCGCCCGTCCTCGGGGCCCTCCTGGTCACCGCCGTCGCGGGCGGGGGCACCGCCACACCCGCGCTCGCCGTGGGCGTCGTCGCCTGGGCGCCGCTCGCCGCGCACACCTCCGCGCTGCTGCGCCAGGAACGCGCCGCCCTGCACCTCACCGCGACCGTCGGACTCGGCGCGGGCCCCGGCTACCTGCTGCGGCACGAACTGCTGCCCGCCGTCGTGCCGCCCGTCGCCCGGCACGCGCTGCTGCGGCTGCCCGGCACCGCCCTCGCCCTCGCCTCCCTCGCCTTCCTCGGCCTCGGCGCCCAGCCGCCCGCCCCCGAGTGGGGCCTGCTGCTCGCCGAGAACCAGCCCTACGCGGAACGCGCGCCCTGGGCCGTCCTCGCCCCCGCCGTCGTCCTCGCCCTGCTCGGCGCGCTCGCGGTCTCCGCCGCCGGGGGAGTCCGTCTGCCGGGACGACGCCGTCACCGCCCCGGTCCCGAACGGCCGTCCCCCGCACGGGAGTCGGCGCCCGCCCCGGCACGCACCTCGGTGGGTGCCCCGTGACATCCACCCCGCCCGAGCCGCCGACGACGGCCGGGTCGCCGCGCACCACGCCCCTGCTGCGGCTGCTCATCCTCACCCAACTCGCCTTCAACGTCGGGTTCTTCGCCGTCCTGCCGTTCCTCTCCGCCCACCTCGGCACCGCCGTCGGCATGGCGGGCTGGCTGGTCGGATTCGTCCTCGGCCTGCGGACCTTCAGCCAGCAGGGCCTCTTCGTGGTCGGCGGCGCGCTCACCGACCGGTACGGCGTCCGGCCCGTCGTCCTCGCCGGATGCGCGCTGCGCGTCGCCGGGTTCGGCTGGCTCGGGTACGCCGACAGCGCCGGAGCGGTGATCGGGGCGGTGCTGCTCATCGGGTTCGCCGCCGCGCTGTTCTCGCCCGCCGTCGAGTCCGAGGTCGCCCGGCAGGCGGTCGCCCTGGAGGAGGCGGGCGGCGGCCCGCGCACCCGGGTCCTCGCCCGCTTCACCGTCGCCGGACAGGCCGGGGCGTTCGTCGGACCGCTGCTCGGCGCGCTGCTGCTGACCGTGGACTTCCGCGCCGTCTGCCTCGCGGGCGCCGGGATCTTCGTCCTCGTCCTCGCCGGACACGCCTGGCTGCTGCCCCAGCACATCCCGGGCCGCCGACGCACCACCGTCAGGGGCGGGACGGGCCCGCTGCTGCGCAACCGCCGCTTCCTCGCGCTGTGTTGCGCCTACGGCGCCTATCTCCTCGCCTACAACCAGCTCTATCTCGCGCTGCCCGCCGAGGTGGAGCGCGCGACGGGCTCCCAGGCGCCGCTGGCCTGGCTGTTCGCCCTGTCGTCGCTGCTCGTCGTGACCGCCCAGCTCCCCGTCACCCACTGGGCCGGTGCCCGGCTCTCCGCACGCCGCTCGATGGCGGCGGGGCTGCTGCTGATCTCCGCGGGCTTCGCGCTGGTCGGCGCCGCCCGCCCGGCCGAACTGACCGGCACGGTGGGCCTGTTGCCCGCCGCGGGCTTCGTGGTCCTGCTCACCGTCGGCCAGATGCTGGTCGCCCCGGTGGCCCGCGCCCTGGTCCCCGACCTCGCGGAGCCCGGCCGCCTCGGGCTCTACACCGGGGCGCTCTCCTCGGTCTCCGGCCTGATCGTCCTCGCGGGCAGCTCCGCGACCGGCACCCTCATGGACCTCGGTCTGCCGCCGGCCGTCCCCTGGCTGCTGCTCGCCGCGGTCCCGGCGGCCGCCGTCCGGCTGCTGCCACCCGCGGCGGAGCGCCGTACCGCCCGTACGGCGACCGGGCTCCGGCCGTCCGGCCGATGAGCCCGCGGCCCGCCGCTCAGGACGCCACCGGCTCGCGGGTCAGCTCCAGCATCAGCGCCACCTCGGCCGCGCCCGCCCTGGAGGTCCTGCGCAGCCACAGCACGTCCCGGCCGAACGACCAGACCAGCGCGGCCAGGGCGATCGCGGTCACCGCGAAGGTGGCCCGGAACGGCAGGTAGCCGGAGGCCGCGAGCAGCAGGAAGACGCCCTGGAGGGCCGCCACCGTCTTGCGGGCCGTGCTCGGCGGCAGCGGCGCGTTCAGCCACGGCCGGACGCGCGCCGCCGCCACGAACGCGTACCGCATCCCGCCGATCAGCAGCACCCACGGGCCGAGCTTCGTCGAGACGTACACGCTGAGCACCAGGATCAGGAACGCGTCGACCTCCATGTCGAACCGCGCACCCAGCGGCGTCGAGGTGCCGGTCCGCCGCGCCACCTTGCCGTCCACACCGTCCAGGATCAGCGCCACCGCCGTCAGACCGACGAAGACCGTGACCGGCGGCGCGCTCTCGAAGGAGTCCGCGACCAGCGCCGTCACCCCGCCCACCAGGGTCGCCCGGCCGAGTGTCACCCGGTTGGCCGGGCCGAACGACCGCGGCCTGGTGCGGTGCAGGGCCCGGGAGAGGACCGCCCAGGTGGCGAGGGCGAAGGCGATCCCGGTCAGCCAGCCCGCGGGCCCCAGTCCGATCGCCGAGCCGAGCAGGGCCAGCAGCAGGATCTGGACGCCAGCTCCCACCGCGGTCTCCTGCTGGACCAGCCTCGCGTCGTACGTGTTGTTCAGGGCCACCGCACATCCTCCGGCCGTATGACAGAGTCGATCAGCGCCGCGTACTGTCCGCGGCCTGTGCACACCTCGGTACGTGAACAACTTCCCGATCGTTCAGGAGGACGTCTGATGAAGCGGACCGCCCACGCGTTCTGGCTGGACCGCCCGGGCCACGGCGCCCTGCGCGAGGCGGACCTGCCGGAACCCGGCGTGGGCGACGTCGTCGTGCGCGCGCTGTACTCCGGGGTCAGCCGGGGCACCGAGACCCTGGTGTTCCGCGGCGGCGTCCCCGAGAGCCAGCACGCGGCCATGCGGGCGCCGTTCCAGGAGGGCGAGTTCCCCGGCCCGGTGAAGTACGGCTACCTCAGCGTCGGCGTCGTCGAGGAGGGCCCGGCGGAGCTGACCGGACGCACGGTCTTCTGCCTCCACCCGCACCAGACCCGGTACGTCGTCCCGGCCACCGCCGTCACCGTCGTCCCCGACGACGTGCCCGCCGCCCGCGCCGTCCTCGCCGGGACCGTGGAGACGGCCGTCAACGCGCTCTGGGACGCCGCCCCGCTGATCGGCGACCGGATCACCGTCGTCGGCGGCGGCATGGTCGGCTGCTCGGTCGCCGCGCTGCTCGCCCGGTTCCCCGGCGTCCGCGTCCAGTTGGTCGACGCCGACCCCGCCCGAGCCGACGTCGCGCGCGCCCTCGGCGTCGCCTTCGCGCTGCCCGCCGACGCCCGCGGCGACCGCGACCTCGTCGTGCACGCCAGCGCCACCGAACAGGGCCTCACCCGCGCCCTCGAACTCCTCGCGCCCGAGGGCACCGTCCTCGAACTGTCCTGGTACGGCGACCGCAAGGTCTCCCTGCCGCTCGGCGAGGCGTTCCACTCCCGGCGCCTGGTCATCCGCGGCAGCCAGGTCGGCACCGTCTCCCCGGCCCGCCCCAGCCGCAGTTACGCCGACCGGATGGCGCTGGCCCTGGAACTCCTCGCCGACCCGGCCCTCGACGCCCTCATCACCGGCGAGTCCGCCTTCGAGGAGCTGCCCGAGGTGCTCCCCAAGCTGGCGGACGGAGCGATTCCGGCCCTCTGTCACCGGATCCGGTACTCCTGACCTGAGAAAAGAGTGAGACCGGGCTGAACAAGGGGAACCCGACAGCCGTACTACACGGCACCCCCGGCACGGATCAGCAGGGGGACCAGAGGCTCCGCACCTGGAGGGTCGTCCGTTGTTCAGTGTCACCGTCCGCGATCACATCATGATCGCCCACAGCTTCCGCGGCGAGGTCTTCGGACCCGCGCAGCGCCTGCACGGAGCGACGTTCCTCGTGGACGCCACGTTCCGCCGCGAGCAGCTGGACGACGACGGCATCGTCGTCGACATCGGCCTGGCCACCCAGGAACTCGGTGCCGTCACCAGCGAGTTGAACTACCGGAACCTCGACAACGAACCCGAGTTCGCCGGCGTCAACACCTCGACCGAGTTCCTCGCCAAGGTCATCGCCGACCGGATCGCCGACCGCATCCACAAGGGCGCGCTCGGCGAGGGCGCCCGCGGCATCGCCGGGATCTCCGTCACCCTGCACGAATCGCACGTCGCCTGGGCGAGTTACGAGCGTGCGCTGTGACCGACCTGACCGTGGACCGGGCCCGGCTCGGATACGTACCCGCCCAGCACGCCACCCTCAAGAACGCGGAGAACGTGCTCCGGATGTCCCTGAACTCCGTGCACTTCGTCCTGCCCGGCGGGATCGACGACCCGGCCGTGCCCAGCGGCGGCAACGCCTACGACCGCCGCATCTGCCTCGACCTCCCCGGCTTCGGCTGGCAGGTCCACAAGCACGCGGTGGACGGCTCCTGGCCGCGCCCCTCGGCCGCCGCCCGCGGTGAACTCGCCCGCGTCCTGGCCGAGTTCCCCGACGACACCGTCGTCCTGATCGACGGCATCGTCGCCTGCGGCGTCCCCGAGGTCGTCGTCCCCGAGGCGTCCAGGCTGCGCCTCGCCGTCCTCGTCCACCTGCCGCTCGGCGACGAGACGGGCCTGGAGCCCGCCGTCGCCGCGGAACTGGACGCGCGCGAGCGGGAGGTGCTGCGGGCCGCCCCCGCCGTCATCGCCACCAGCGACTGGGCGGTCCGCCGCCTCGTCTCCCACCACGGACTCGCCCCCGAGCGCGTCCACGTCGCGGCGCCCGGCGCCGACATCGCGCCCCTCGCCTCCGGCACCGACGGCGTCTCGCGGCTGCTGTGCGTCGCCGCCGTCACCCCGCGCAAGGGTCAGCACCGGCTGGTCGAGGCCCTCGCGGCGGCGGCCGACCTGCCGTGGAGCTGCGTCTGCGTCGGCGCCCTCACCCTGGACCCCAACTACGTCGGCCACCTGCGCGGACTCATCCGCACGCACGGCCTCCAGGACCGCATCCACCTGGCCGGGGCGCAGGCGGGCGCCGCGCTCGACGCCAGCTACGCCGCCGCCGACCTCATGGTCCTCACCTCCTACGCGGAGACCTACGGCATGGCCGTCACCGAGGCCCTGGCCCGGGGCATCCCGGTCCTCGCCACCGACGTCGGCGGACTGCCCGAGGCGGTCGGCCGCGCCCCCGACGGCGGCGTGCCCGGCATCCTCGTCCCGCCGGAGAACCCCGCCGCGATCGCCAACGAGCTGCGCGGCTGGTTCGGCGAGGCCGACGTGCGCCGCCGCCTCAAGGCCGCGGCCCGCGGCAGGCGCGCCGCGCTGGACGGCTGGGCGACCACCGCCCGCAGCCTCGCCGGAGTGCTGGGACGGCTACCGAGCGAACCCCGGAGGGCGGCATGAGGGAAACGGCCGTGACGCAGCAGGCCGGGCAGATCCCCGGCCAGCCCGGTCCCCGCGACGTCACCGACGCCGCCGGGACCGCACTCCCCACCGAGCAGGAGCTGGCGCCGCCGACACCGGAGGCAGGATCCGGTGACGGCGTGATCCCGGGCGCGGGCCCCACACCGCGCCCGGGGGAGCGGGCCACCGTGCGGCTGCGCGAGGACGGGCCCGACGACCAGCCCCGGTACGCGCCGGAGTGGCTCCAACTGCGCGAGCCCGCCGACGCGGACGCCCGCGCCGGCGAACTGCTCGACCCGCTGCGCATCCGGCTCGCCAACCTGCCGGGCCGCTCCGGTCTCGTCGTCCACGACCTCGGCTGCGGCACCGGCTCCATGGGCCGCTGGCTGGCCCCGCGCCTGGACGGCCCCCAGCACTGGGTGCTGCACGACCGCGACCCCTACCTGCTGCACTTCGCGGCCGTCGCCTCCCCGAGGTCGGCCGCCGACGGCAGCCGGGTCACCGTCGAGACCCGGCGCGGCGACGTCGCCCGGCTCACCCCGGAGGCGCTGCTCGGCGCCTCCCTGGTGACGGCGTCCGCGCTGCTCGACGTCCTCACCCGGGCCGAGGTCGACATCCTCGCCGACGCCTGCACCGGCGCGGGCTGCCCGGCCCTGCTCACCCTGTCGGTGGCGGGCCGCGTCGACATCGGCCCCGGCGACCCGCTCGACGCCGAGCTGGCCGAGGCGTTCAACGCCCACCAGCGGCGCGGCGGCCTGCTCGGCCCGGACGCGGTCACCGCCACCTGCGAGGCGTTCTCCGAACGCGGCGCGACCGTGCACGTCGTCCCGAGCGCTTGGCGGCTCGGCCCCGACGAGGCCGCGCTGACCGCGCAGTGGCTGCGCGGCTGGGTCGGCGCGGCCGTCGAGCAGCGCCCCGACCTCAAGGACCGTGCGGAACCGTATCTGCGCGAGCGCCTCGCGGCCTGCGAGGCCGGTGAACTCCACGTCACGGTCCACCACAGCGACCTGCTCGCCCTCACCCGTCCGGGCGGCCCGGCATGAGCGTACGGACGGTGACGGCACGCGGAGTACGCCGCGACGCACGCTCGGGCCGCACGATCAGCCTCCCGACGGCGGCGGTCCGCACGACGACGGTCCCGGCGGGAGCGAGGGTGACCGCTGCGGCCCCGGCGTCGGCGAGGGCCGAACTCCCGGCGACGGTGTCGGTGTCGGTGACGGCCACGGCGGCGGACACGGCCACGGCGGCGGACACGGCCACGGCGGCGGACACGGTGACGGCGGTCCGGGCGACGGGTACGGCGATGGGGCCCACGGCGATGGGGCCCACGGCGTCGGCGCCCGCCCCTGCCCCCGCGCGCACCGGAGCGACCGGCGACGGCGTCCGGGCGGAGGGCGCCGCCGGTGGATCGCGGGCGCGGGCGGTGCTGCGGAGCGCGCTCGGGCGGTTCGACTCCCGTGCCGTGCGCACCCACCTCGGGTCCGTCGCCGGGATCGTCATCCTCGCCGTGCTGCTCTGGCGGCTCGGCACCGGCGTCTTCCTCGACGGACTGCGCCGCATCGACACCCCGACCCTGCTTCTCGCCCTCGCCATCGGACTCGCCACCACCGTGCTCAGCGCCTGGCGGTGGGCGCTCGTCGCCCGGGGACTGCGGCTGCGGCTGCCCCTCGGCGCCGCCGTCGCCGACTACTACCGGGCGCTGTTCCTGAACGCGGCGCTGCCCGGCGGGGTCCTCGGCGACGTCCACCGGGCCGTCCGGCACGGGCGCAGCGAGGGCGACCTCGGAAGGGGCGTGCGCACCGTCGTCCTCGAACGGGCCGCGGGACAGGTCGCGTTGGCGGGCGTCGGGCTGATCGTCCTGCTCACCCTGCCGTCCCCGGTCCGCACCGAGGCCCGCGATCTCGCGCCGCTGCTCGGCCTCGCGGCCGTCGGGGTGCTCGCGGTCGGTCTCGCGCTGCGCATGAACGGAACGCCCGCACGCCGTGGCCGGGTGCTGCGCGCGACGCTCGCCGAGGCCCGCGAGGGGCTGCTGTCCCGCCGCAACGCGCCCGGTGTCGTCGTCTCGTCGCTGCTGGTGCTCGCGGGCCACGTCGGGATGTTCGTGGTCGCGGCCCGGGTCGCCGGGTCGGACGCCCCGGTCGCGCTGCTGCTGCCGATCGCCGTGCTCGCGCTGGTCGCGATGGGCCTGCCGCTGAACGTCGGCGGCTGGGGGCCCCGGGAGGGCGTCACCGCCTGGGCGTTCGGGGCCGCGGGCCTGGGCGCCGGCAGCGGTCTCGCGGTCGCCGTCGTCTACGGGGTGCTCAGCTTCGTGGCCGCGCTGCCCGGCGCCGCCGTCCTCGTCGTCCGCTGGGCCGCCGCTCTGCGGGCGGGTTCGGGGACGCCCGCCGCGGCACCGGAACCCGACGGCGCTCAGCCGCGCCGCGCGCTTCCCGTCTCCGGCTCCGACAGCAGCGAGAAATACGCCCCGAAGGAATCCACCAGGCTCGCCAGGAGTTCCTTCCCCTTTTCCGCCGAGCCGAGCGAAGGGCGCCCGATGACGCCCGAATCGGTATAGCCGGACATACCGAGGGTCAGGAGATGGCGCCGGTCGTCCGCGACGAAATCCGAGGTCTCATATCCGGATCGGAGGAATTCGGGATGGGCGTGCAGCAGGACGGAGGTCTCGATCTCCCCGGCGTGCATGTCGGTGAGGAGCGAGGTGACCACCCCCGCCCGCCCCCTGGCCGCCTCCCAGTCCTCGGCGGCGGGGAAGAGCGCCATCCGTTCGCCGCGCGCCGTGGCCTCCTGGACGACGTTGCCCAGCACGTAGTTCCCGCCGTGCCCGTTCACCACCACCAGGGCGTCGACGCCGGAGCGGCGGAGCGAGGCGGCGATGTCCGTGACCACCGCGTGCAGCGTCACGGCGGAGATGCTCACCGTGCCCGGCCAGTCCGCGTGCTCGTGCGAACAGGAGACGGTCACCGGAGGAAGGAGGTGCACCGGGAACGCCGCGGCTATCTCGCGGGCCACGGCACAGGCGACCAGGGTGTCGGTCGCCAGCGGAAGGAACGGACCGTGCTGCTCGAAGCTCCCCACCGGAAGAACGGCGACCTGCGTTGAGACGCCCGCCGCCCTGGTCCGTACCTCTTCCGTGGTGTCCGCCGGCACCAGACCGTCCGCCGCCGCACGCGCGCCCGAACCACTCATTTCTCCACGGCCTTTCGTCTCTGTTTAGGAATCAGATCATGACAGAAAAAGTCGGCGTACTCGGCAAGAAGTCAGCGCAGCGCACGGGCGTGGAGCGCATCGTGAATGCGCCGCTGCCCACCGTGTACGGGGAATTCCGGGCGGTGGGATACCTCGACCACGACCGGGGCGACGAGCAGGTGGCCCTCGTGCACGGCGACATCGGCGCGGAGGGCGTGCTGACCCGGCTCCACTCGGAGTGCCTGACCGGTGACGCGTTCGGGTCCCAGCACTGCGAGTGCGGGGACCAACTGGCCTTCGCGCTCAAGGCCGTGGTCGCCGAGGGCGCGGGCGTCGTCGTCTACCTGCGCGGCCACGAGGGGCGCGGCATCGGGCTGCTCGGCAAGCTGCGGGCGATGGCCCTGCAGGCCGAGGGCCTGGACACCGTCGAGGCGAACCTGGCCCTCGGGCTGCCGGTCGACTCCCGGGACTACGGGGTGGCGGCCGGGATGCTGCACGACCTCGGCGTGAACTCGGTGCGGCTGATGTCCAACAACCCGCGCAAGCGCGAGGCGTTGGTGCGGCACGGCATCGAAGTGGCGGAGACCGTGCCGCTGTTGATACCGCCGTGCGAGAGCAACATCACCTACCTGCGCACCAAGCGGGAGCGGCTCGACCACCACCTGCCGCACCTGGACGCGGTCGCCCACCTGTCCTGACGGGCGACCGCGGCCGGTGGCGCCGGTCAGTCCAGGACGGCCTCGTGGACCAGCCGTTTGATGTCCGGGTAGAGCGTGTGCGACGACTTCGGCCGCACCTGCGTGTAGAACTGCACGCTCAGGTCGCGGCTCGGGTCGACCCAGAACGTCGTCGTCGCCACCCCGCTCCAGCCGTAGGTGCCGAGCCCGGTGGGCGCCTTGGTGCGGGACGGGTCGATCACCACGGAGACGCCGAGGCCGAAGCCCACGCCCTCGTTGCCGGGTTCGTCGTGGGCCGGTCTGCTGCCGAAGGCGCGCAGGTCGGCGCCGTCGGGCAGGTGGTTGCTCGTCATCAGGTCGACGGTCGCGGGCGCGAGCAGCCGGGCGCCGTCGAGTTCGCCGCGGCGGCGCAGCAGTTCGGAGAAGCGGTGCATGTCGTGCGCGGAGGCGACCATCCCGCCGCTGCCGGACAGGAACCGGGGCCGCCCGTGCAGCGGCAGCCCGGCGATCCGCTCGATGCCGCCGTCACCGGTCTCGCCGTACAACTCGGAGAGCCTGGGCGCCTGTTCGGCGGAGACCTCGAAGCCCGCGTCGGTCATGCCGAGCGGCCGGAAGACCCGCTCGGCGAGGAACACGTCGAGCGGCTGCCCGCTCACCACTTCCAGGACCCGGCCCAGCACGTTGGTGGCGACCGAGTAGTTCCACTGGGTGCCCGGCTCGAACTGCAGGGGCAGGCCCGCGTAGACGTCGACGGTCCCGGCGAGGTCGGTGCCGGGCCGCACCGACGAGTCGAGCCCCTCCTCCCGGTAGCGGGCGTCGACCGGGTGGGTGTGGTAGAAGGCGAAGGTCAGGCCCGCGGTGTGGGTCATCAGGTGCCGGATCAGCGGCGGCCGCGCCGCCGGGCGGGTGCGCAGCCCGCTGCCCGAACCGCCGTCGTACACCTGGGCGTCGGCGAAGGCCGGGAGGTGGTCGTGGACCGGGTCGTCGAGACCGAGGCGCCCCTCCTCGACGAGCGTGAGCGCGGCCACCGTGGTGACCGGCTTGGTCATCGAGTACATCCGCCAGAGGGTGTCCGTCTCCACGGGCGTCCCGGCCGCGAGGTCGCGGTGGCCGTACGCGGTGAGGTGGGCGACGCGGCCGCCGCGGGCCACGGCCACCAGGAAGCCGGGCAGGCGCCCTTCGTCGACCTCCGTGGCCAGGTGCCGGTCGAGGCGGGCGAGCGCCTTCGCGTCCAGCCCGACCTCTTCCGGGTCGACCTCTTGTCGCAGCTGTGCCATCGCTCTCCTCCGAATGCGTCCGTCGAGGTCAGGTCCGGCTGCCCAGCCCCACCCGCCTCAGACCTCATGGTCGCGCAGGAAGAGGGGCCCGGTCCTGTGGATGATCGGGTTTGATCGCCAGTTCGGAACGTTTCGGCAGAAGTAGTCCGATCGGTACCGCGACCCCGGCCGTCACCGCCAGGACCAGCAGCGCCGCCGGACGGCCGCCGACGGTCGTCAGGGCGGTCGCGCCCGCCACGCCGAGCACCGGACCGACGTTCATCGCCGTCTGCTGGAGACCGCCCGCCACCCCCGCGGACTCGGCCGGCGCCCACCGCACCACCACATGGGTGGCCGTCACCATCACGGTCCCGAACCCGGCACCCGCCAGCGCGAACCCGGCGCAGAGCGCGGGTGTGCCGGACGCCTCGCGCAGCACCAGGATCCCGGCCGCCAGGACGGCGGCGGCCGTCCCGGTCACCGGCCGCGACCCGGCCCGGCGCAGCAGCACCGCGGCGGCGGGCGCGGCCAGG
>NZ_FMCI01000331.1 GCF_900091845.1 Streptomyces sp. SolWspMP-5a-2 | reverse complement strand
CGGGGAGCGGACGGGAGGCGACCGGCGCCGCGTCCGCCGCGGACGGCTCGGGCGGGAAGCCGGCGTCCGGGGGCGGGAGTTCGGCGGCCGGGGGAAGCACCCCCGGAGGCGGTACGCCGCCGGCGGGGACCGCGCCGGGGTCGGCGCCGCCCACCGGGGCCACGCCCGCCGCGCTGACCTGGGACCCGCCCGTGCGGGCCGACGGCGAGCAGCGGTGGTGCGAGGACGTCACGCTCGTGCTGCGCAACTCCGGCGGGAGCGCGGTGCGTTCGGGAACCGTCGCGTTCGGGACGCACGTCATCGGCGCGCTGGGCGTCGACTGGGCGACGGTCGGTTCGACCGAGGACCTGCCGACGCCGATCGGGGCCGGGGCGCGCGTGGAGAGGACCTGGACGGTGTGCGTCGACGCCTGGCGGGTGCCGTGGGGCATGCACGTCGAGACGCGGGACGTGACCGTCCGGTGGAAGTAGCCCGCGTGGTCGGTTACTTGAGGGCGAGCCAGGCTACGGCCGCGACGACGAGGACCGCGACGACGACGCCGACGATCAGACCGACGCGCGGGCCGGAGGAGACGGGCTGCTGCGCCGCCTGACGGCCCTGCGGGCCCTCGTCGACGAACGCGCGGAACATCTGGGTGCTGCCGGCCGGGTCGTGGTTGCCCTGGGGGCCCTGGGGGTTAGCCATGGCACGAGACCCTAGCGAATCCGCGGTGCGGGCCCAAGTGCGGGGCCCGAGGTGCCCCCGACTGCCCTCACCTGCGCGTTTACTTTCGCAATACTTGGCTTTGCCAAGTTTTTGTCCGCTGTGAACCCCTTTTTGTTTGCCTGTGGCAACCAACAACTTCTATGGTTGCCCCAAGCAACAAAGCGGGAGGTTGGGGATGGCCGAGCGGGCCCAGTACGAGGAGCTGCTCCGTCAGTTCAGCGCCTTCGGGGCCGTGAAACGGGAGTTGGGGCGGATCCTGCCGTCCGACTGCCCGAGCGGAAGCGCGGCCGTGCTGACCCTCCTCGGGCGCCACGGCGCCATGCGCATGAGCAAGCTCTCCGAGCTGCTCTCGGTGGACATGTCGGTCACCAGCAGGCACGCGGCGCACCTCGCCGAGCGCGGCTGGATCGACCGCTCCCCCGACCCGGCGGACCGGCGGTCCCGGATCCTGCACCTCACACCGGCGGGCGTCGCCCTCCTGGAGGAGCTGTCCGAGCGGACCGCCCAACTGCTCGCCGACCGCCTCGGCGACTGGAGCGACGACGAGGTCGCCCAGCTCATCGTCCTGATGACGCGGCTGCGTTCGAGCTTCGACGACTGCCGCGCGCCGACCAGGCTCCCGCCACCCGCACTCGCACCGACCACCCGTACACCCGCGAACACGTGAGATAAGGAAGTCCATGGCAACGACCACACCAGCCGGTGTGCGGGCTCATGCCAAGCACGGGGGAGGATCCACCGGTCCCTCCGGCGACGTCCCCATGACGCACCGGCAGATCATGGAAGCACTCTCCGGACTGCTGCTCGGCATGTTCGTGGCGATCCTGTCGTCCACGATCGTCTCGAACGCCCTCCCGGAGATCATCGGCGACCTCGGCGGCGGCCAGTCCGCCTACACCTGGGTCGTCACCTCCACGCTGCTGGCGATGACCGCCGCGACCCCGCTGTGGGGCAAGCTCGCCGACCTGTACAACAAGAAGGCGCTCGTCCAGATAGCCCTGGTCATCTACGTGCTCGGATCGGCCGCCGCCGGTCTGTCGCAGAACCCCGGCATGCTCATCGCCTGCCGCGTGGTGCAGGGCATCGGCGTCGGCGGCCTCTCCGCCCTCGCGCAGATCGTGATGGCGGCGATGATCTCGCCCCGCGAGCGCGGCCGTTACTCCGGCTACCTCGGCGCGACCTTCGCCGTCGCCACCGTCGGCGGCCCGCTGCTCGGCGGTGTCATCACCGACACGAGCTGGCTCGGCTGGCGCTGGTGCTTCTACGTCGGCGTGCCGTTCGCCGTCATCGCGCTGATCGTGCTCCAGAAGACCCTGCACCTGCCCGTCGTCAAGCGGGACGTGAAGGTCGACTGGGCGGGCGCGTTCTTCATCTCGGCCGCGGTCTCGCTGCTGCTGGTCTGGGTCACCTTCGCCGGTGACAAGTACGACTGGCTGTCGTGGCAGACCTACACCATGGTCGCGGGCTCGATCCTGCTCGGCCTGATCTTCGTCTTCGTCGAGTCGCGGGCCAAGGAGCCGATCATCCCGCTGCGGCTGTTCCGCAACCGGACGATCACCCTCTCCTCGCTCGCCTCGATGTTCGTCGGCGTCGCGATGTTCTCCGGCACCGTCTTCTTCGCCCAGTACTTCCAGCTCGCCCGGGACAAGTCGCCGACCATGTCGGGCGTCATGACCATCCCGATGATCGGCGGCCTGTTCGTCTCGTCCACCGTCTCCGGGCAGTTCATCACCCGCACGGGCAAGTGGAAGGCCTGGCTGGTCAGCGGTGGCGTGCTCATCACGGCCGGCCTCGGCCTGCTGGGCACCATCCGCTACGACACGGACTACTGGAAGACGGCCGTCTTCATGGCCCTGCTGGGTCTCGGCGTCGGCATGATGATGCAGAACCTGGTCCTCTCCACGCAGAACCAGGTCGACCCCGCCGACCTCGGCTCGGCCAGCTCCACGGTCACCTTCTTCCGGTCCCTCGGCGGTGCCATGGGCGTCTCGGCGCTCGGTGCCGTGATGGCCAACCGCATCACCCACTACGCCCAGGACGGCATCGCCGGTCTCGGCCCCAAGTACGCCTCCCTGGCCGGTTCCAGCTCCACCGGCAGCATCCCGGACATGGACAAGCTGCCCGCGCCGCTGCGCACCGTCATGGAGAGCGCCTACGGCCACGGCATCGCGGACGTCTTCCTGATCGGCGCCGTGATGGCGCTGCTCGCCTTCCTGATCACGCTGTTCATCAAGGAGGTCCCGCTGCGCACCCGGGGCGCCATGGCCCAGACCGCGGGCGACGAGGAGGCCGCAGACCCGGCCCAGGCGTCCGCGCCGAGCCCGGTCCCGGCCGCGGCCACGGCCGCCGTCACCGAGGCGGCGCCCGGCGGCACCCAGCCGCTCGCCGCGCTCGCCACCGCCGCCCGGCCCGAGGACCAGCCGGCCGGACCCGGCGGGATCCCGGTGCGGGGCTTCGTGCGGGGCGCCGAGAGCGCGCCGGTGGCGCAGGCCGCCGTCACGCTGATCTCGCTCGCGGGACGGCAGCTCGGACGCTCGGTCGCGCAGGCCGACGGCTCCTACGCGGTGGACGCGCCCGGCACCGGCTCGTACGTGCTGATCGCCTCCGCCGACGGTTTCCAGCCGCAGGCCTCGACCATCGTCGTGAACGGCGACCCGGTCGCGTACGACATCCTGCTCAGCGGTACCAGCGGGCTGAACGGCCTGGTCAGGGCCGCGCAGACCGGACTGGCCGTCAAGGACGCGATGGTCATCGTCACCGATGTGCGCGGCGACCTGCTGGCCACCGGGACCACCGGCGACAACGGCGAGTTCGCGTTCGCCGAACTGGTGCCGGGCGCCGTCACCGTCGCGGTGAACGCCGCCGGGTACCGGCCGCGGGCGCTGCCCGTCGAGGTGGGCGGCGCCGGGGTCACCCGGATCGAGGTCGACCTCGACGCGGGGGCCCAGCTCCAGGGCGTCGTCCGGGCACCGCACGGGCCGCTGGCCGACGCGCGGGTCACCCTGGTCGACGCGGCGGGCAACGTCGTCGGCACCGCCACCACCGGGGTCGACGGGGCGTACGCCTTCGCCGACCTGAACGGCGGCGAGTACACCGTCATCGCCACCGGCTACCCGCCGGCCGCCACCGCGCTGACGGTGACCGGTCCGGGCGTCGACGGGCACGACATCGAACTCGCACACCCGGGCGAGTAGTTCAGCACCGGCCCGTGGTGGGCACGCCTCCGACCGGGGCGTCCCGCCACGGGCCGGTCCCGCTCCCGCCCCACCCCGCGGCCGGGCACCGTCCGGCCGCCGCTCGACCCCACGCATCATCGGCAAGGCCCGCAAGGAGAAAAACGGGATGGCACTGACCGCGAAGATCCGTACCAGGGACGGATGGGCCGTGTCGCACGCGGTCGTCACGGTGACCGACATGACCGGCACCCAGGTGGTGCGTGCCGAGGCCGACCCCGAGGGCGCGGTCCGGCACCCGGACGCGCTCGCGCCGGGCGCCTACACCGTGATCGTCACGGCGATCGGGTACGCGCCCGTCGCCTCCAGCGCGCTCGTCACCGCGAGCGGACGGGCCGACCTGGGCAGTGTGACGCTGGCCAGGCAGGGCGGCACCGAACTGCCGCCGCCGGGAGCGTGGACCGTCGACCCGGCGCACTCCTCGGTCGGCGCGGTCGCCCAGCACCTGGGGATCTCCAGCGTGCGGGGCCGGTTCACCGACTTCGGCGCGCGGATCGAGATCGCCCCCGACGAGGTGGAGAAGTCCCGCGTGGAGGCCGTCATCCGCGCCTCCTCCATCGACACCGGCAACACCATGCGCGACGACCACCTGCGCTCCCCCGACTTCCTGGACGTCGAGCGGTTCCCGGAGATCACCTTCCGCTCCTCCGGCCTCACCCCGGCCGGGGCCGACCGCTGGACCGTCCACGGCGACCTCACGCTGCACGGCGTCGTCCGCCCGGTCGACCTCGACCTCGCCTACCTCGGCACCGGCGCCGACCCGTGGGGCGGCACCCGCGCCGCGTTCCGCGCCACGACGGAGCTGCGCCGCGAGGACTTCGCGATGAACTACAACCAGGTCGTCCAGGCGGGCATCGCGGCGATCGGCACGACCCTGCGCGTGGAACTGGACGTCCAGGCAGTGCAGGGGGAGTCGCTGCCGCAGGGGTGACCCGGGGGCGACGGGGACGTGTCGCGGGGCGTCCCGGGGCGTCCCGGGGGCGGTGCTGCCGCGGGCGTGACCCGGGGGCGAGCGGAAGCGATGCGGGTGGGGGCCGCGGGGGCTGTGGGGGCCGCGGGGGCTGTGGGGGCCGCGGGGGCTGTGAGGGCCTCGGGGTCCGCGGGGGCTGTGGGGGCCTCGGGGGCGTGGGGGAGTTGCCGGGGGATCGGCGGGGCACGGCCTAGGGTGGCGGCATGGCACCGAACATCGCGACCAACACCCGCGTCTCCCTCGACGAGTTGCTCGACTTCGTACGGCCCCGGCACCGGGCGCTGCTGCTCACCCGGCGCGGCGACGGGGGGCCGCAGGCCTCTCCGCTCACCTGCGGGGTCGACGACTCCGGCCGGATCGTCATGTCCACCTACCCCGAGCGGGCCAAGACGCGCAACGCCAAGCGGGACACCCGGGTCAGCCTCGTCGTGCTGAGCGACGAGTGGAACGGGCCGTGGGTCCAGATCGACGGGACCGCCGAGGTCATCGACAGCCCCGACTCCGTCGAGCCGCTCGTCGAGTACTACCGCAACATCGCCGGTGAGCACCCGGACTGGGACGAGTACCGGGCGGCCATGACCCAGCAGGGCAAGTCGATCATCCGGATCACCCCGGAGAAGTGGGGCCCGGTGGCCACCGGCGGCTTCCCGGCCCGCCTGGCGACACCGGAGGCGTAGGGCGCGCGGCGGGGCCGGGAGGGGGCCGCGTCGGGGCGTGGCCGGGGCAGGGGGCCGCGTTCGGGCGTGGCCGGGGCAGGGGGCCTCGTTCGGGCGTGGCCAGTCAGGGGTCGGGGGCGTGTTCGGGCGGGGCGTGGGGCGGCTCGGCTCCCGGCGTCCCGCGACCCCGCGGCGGGGATCAGTCCCGGCGTTCCACCATCGCCTCGATGCCCGCCACCAGGAGGTCGAGGCCGAAGGTGAAATCCCGTTCCCACATCTCCTGCGGGGTGTCGCCGCCGCGGGCCGCCGTGATGTCGGCGGACTCCTCGATCATCGCGGCGGCTCCCGGGTCCTGGCTCGCCGTGCTCACCGCGTGCCGGTGGTACTCGTCGTGGGTCATGCCCGCCGCCGCGACCCGCGCCCCGAAGTGCCCCTCGATCGTCCCGAAGCCGTACACGAACTGCATGACGGCGGAGATCGCGCCGGTCAGCCGGGCCGCCGGGAGGCCGGTCCTGCGCACCGTCTGCTGGACGGCCCGGGAGAACGCCAGCGCGTTCGGGCCGATGTTGAGGTACGTGCCGACCAGCGGCGACAGCCACGGGTGGCGGACCAGCAGCGACCGGTAGGCGCGGGCCAGCTCCCTGAGTCCGCCGCGCCACTCCTGCGGAGCGGCCGGATCGGGCGGCGGCAGCTCGCCGTAGACCGCGTCCAGGGCGAGTTCCAGCAGGTCGTCCTTGGTGTCGACGTACCAGTAGACGGACATCGCGGTGACGTTCAGTTCGGCGGCGAGCCTGCGCATCGAGAACCGGGCGAGCCCCTCCGCGTCCAGCAGCCGGACGGTGGCCGCGGTGATCCGCTCGCGGTCGAGCCCCGACGGCTGCCCGCCGCGTCCGCCCCGCCGGGCCTTGCCGTCAAGCCACACGCTGGTCCGACCGGCCGCATTCGCCATGGGCACACCTTCCTCGCTTCCCGCACACCGGCCGCCCCGAGGCCCCCGGGGACACCGTGCGACCAGCCCGAACGAGCCGCAGCCGCACGCCTACCCAAGCACCCGCCCCCCTAGGCGGCCACCACCGCGGAGTCTGCCCGTTCGGCCCTGCGCAGCAGCACCGCGGCCAGCACCCCGCCCAGCAGCACCGCGCACGCGCCGACCAGCAGGCTCGTCTCCAGGCCCGCCGAGAACGAGTCCGTCACCCGCCGCTGCTCCGCCGCGGAACCGGCCGCCGCCAGCGCCACCGGCAACGACACTGCCAGGAAACGGGAGTTGAGCACGGCACCGAGGACGGCGACGCCGAGCCCGTTGCCGAACTCGGCCAGGGTGCCGTTGATCCCGGCCCCGACCCCGGCCTTGGCGGGCGGTATCGCGCTCATGATGGCGTGCGCCATCGCGGGGCTCGCGATCGCGCCGCCCGCGCCGATGAGCAGCAGCCCGAGCAGCGTCCCCGGGTAGCCGCCGGACGCCAGCAGCGCGATGGCGACCAGACCGCCCGACATCAGCATCATCCCGGCGGCGATGGCCAGCGGCGTGCCGAGCCGGGCCGTCCACTTCGCCGCGACACCCGAGAAGTTGAGGGCGACGATGGTCAGCGCGAGCGGCGCGGTGCGCAGTCCGGCCTCCAACGGGCCGTAGCCGAGCACGAATTGCAGGTGCTGGGTGAGCAGGAACAGCGAGCCGCCCATGCCGAACGCGATCAGCACGGCGCCCGCGACCGCCCCGGTGAACCGGCGGTTGCGGAAGAAGTGCAGGTCGAGCATGGGGTACGGGACGCGGCTCTCCCAGTACCCGAACAGCGCGAGGACGACGACGGCGACGGCGGCGCTCGCCAGCACCCGGCCCGACGTCCAGCCGTGCGGGGGCCCGGAGATGATCGCGAAGACCAGGGCGCTCATGCCGACCGTGGACAGCAGCGCGCCCAGCAGGTCGGGCCGGTCGCCCGACGGGTTCTTCGACTCGGGGACCAGCACCACCACCGCGACCAGGCCGAGCGCGGCCACGGGCAGGTTGATCAGGAAGATCGCGCCCCACCAGAAGTGGTTCAGCACGAAGCCGCCGAGCAGCGGACCCGTCGCGAAACCGAGCGAGTTGACGGCGGCCCAGATGCCGATCGCCCGGGGCTGCTCACCGGGGGTGAAGATCTGCATCGCGACGGCGAGCGTGGTCGTCATCAGCAGGGCGCCGCCGATGCCCATCCCGGCCCGCGCGGCGATCAACTGGGCGGTGGTGGAGGCGAGTCCGGCGGCCAGCGAGCCGACGCCGAAGAGGGCGAGGCCCGCGACCAGCATCTTCTTGCGGCCGTACCGGTCGGCCGCGCTCCCGGCGGTGAGCAGCAGGCCGGACTGGACGAGCGAGTACGCGTTGATCATCCACTGGATGTCGGAGGTGGTCGCGTCCAACTCCGTCGTCAGGGAGGGGATCGCCACGTTCAGGACGGTGTTGTCCAGCAGCACGGTCAGCTGCGCGAGACAGATGACACCGAGGATGAGCCAGCGCTGCGGATGGCCCTGTGGGGTCGTCGTCATGTCGTACACCGTAGAACAGGTCTTGTACGACGTACAACGAGCGGTGGGTGGGGCCCGGGGGGGCGGCTCATCCGGGACGCGGCGGTCCGTTCGTCCGGGACGCGGCGGTCCTCCGTCCGTCCGGGACGCGGCGGTCCTCCGTGCGTCCGGGGGATGGCGGTCCGATCGTCCGGGGCATGGCGAAGGGCGGTGACCGGGGTCACCGCCCTTCTACCTGGCCAGTCGGCCAGCCGGTCCTTCGGTCAGTCGGTCGCCTTCTGGGTGAGGTCGTAGAAGGTGGCCGAGCCGACCGTCACCTTCTTGTAGGTCTTCTCGACCCACGAGGTGATCTGCGTCGAGGTGCCGGTGCTGCTGCCCCCGCCCGCCATGCCGCCGCCCGAGCCGCTGGAGACGAAGTAGTGGATCTTCCCCTCGGCCACGTACTTCTTGAACTGGGCCAGCGTCGGGGACGGGTCGGTGCCGTTGAAGCCGCCGATCGCCATCACCGGGTCGCCGGTGGAGAGCTGGTAACTCGCCGCGTTCTGGGCGCCGATGGCCGCCGCGACCCAGGTGTACCGGTCGGCGTCGGCGGTCAGCAGCTTCTTGGCCTCTGAGCTGACCGTCGCGCCGTTGAGCAGGCCGCCGACGCCACCGCCGCCGCCCATGCCACCGCCGTCACCGGCCTGGCCGCCGGGACCACCGCCCTGCTGGTTCTGGCCCTGGCCCTGTCCCTGGCCTTGGCCCCGTCCCTGGCCTTGTCCTTGGCCCTGGCCCTGGGTGCCGCCGTTGCCGTTCTGCTGGCCCTGGCCGTTCTGGCCCGGCATGCCGCCGCCGAAGCCGCCGTTGCCGTTGCCGCCGCCCGGGAAGCCGTTGCCGTTCTGCTGGTTGCGGGTGCCGCCCTGGCCGCCGGGCATACCGCCGCCCATACCGCCGCGGCCACCGCCGGGGCCGCCGCCCATCCCGCCGAAGCCCGTGCCGGACGGTCCCGCGGTCGGGATCGACCCGGTGTGCGCGGAGTCGACCGTGCTGAGGGTGTACGCCGTCGGACCGCCGAGCGCGGCCAGGACGCTCACCGCCACCGCCGCGAGGGCGAGTCGGCGCCTGATCCGGCTCGCGAAGATCAGCCCGAGCGCGCCGGTCAGACCGCCGACCAGGACCAGCCACTTCAGCCAGGTCTCGTAGCCGGAGCCCCGGTCGAGCAGCACGTAGCCCCAGACCGAGGCCGCCACCACGGAGGCCGCGAGGGCGAGGGACGCCCAGACCTCGGCGCGCTTCTCCCAGAGGATGCCCGCGCCCATGCCGACCACGGCCGCGATGTAGGGGGCGAGCGCCACCGTGTAGTACTGGTGGAAGATGCCCGCCATGTAGCTGAAGACGATCCACGTCATCAGCAGCGAGCCGCCCCAGACCAGGAACGAGCCCCGGGTCACGGACGTCCGGCCGAGCCTGCGCGTGGCGACCAGGCCCGCCGCAAGGAGGATCAGGGCGGCGGGCAGCAGCCAGGAGATCTGGGCGCCGATCTCGGAGTTGAACATCCGCTCCCAGCCGGTCTCACCCCACATCCCGGTGCCGCCCGCGCCGCCGCCACCGCCGACGCTGCCGGTCTCCTCGCCGTTCAACCGGCCCAACCCGTTGTAGCCGAAGGTGAGTTCGAGGAACGAGTTGTTCTGGGAGCCGCCGATGTACGGGCGGGAGGAGGCGGGCCACAGCTCGACGATCGCCACCCACCAGCCACCGGACACGATCAACGCGCCCGTCGCCGCCAGGAGTTGACCGATCCGGCGGCGCACGGACACCGGCGCGCAGATCGCGTACACGAGGGCGAGCGGCGGCAGGATCAGGAACGCCTGGAGGGTCTTGGCGAGGAACGCGAAACCGATCGCGACCCCGGCCCACACCAGCCACCCGGTCCGGCCGTCCTCCAGCCCGCGGACCACGAAGTAGCAGGCCAGCGCCATCAGCAGGGCCAGCATCGCGTCCGGGTTGTTGAAGCGGAACATCAGCGCCGCGACCGGGGTGAGCGCGAGCACCGCGCCCGCGAGCAGACCGGCGCCGGGGCTGAAGCGGCGGCGCACCGAGGCGTAGACGACGGCGACCGTGCCGACGCCCATCAGGACCTCGGGGGCCAGGATCGCCCAGGAGTTCAGGCCGAAGACCCGGACCGCAAGCTCCATCGGCCACAGGAACGCCGACGGCTTGTCCACCGTGATGGCGTTGGCGGAGTCCAGCGAGCCGAAGAACATCGCCTTCCAGGACTTGCTGCCCGCCTGGACGGCCGCCGAGTAGAAGGAGTTGGCCCAGCCGGAGGCGCTCAGGTTGTAGAGGTAGAGCAGCGCGGTGGCGAGCAGCAGCCCGAGGAAGGCCGGGCGGGCCCAGCGCGGGTCCTCGGGCCTGCCGCGCCAGGCTCTCCTGAGCAGCGGCTGCCGCGGCTCGCCGCCCGCGGGGGAGGTCCCGTCCGGTACGGACGGCGAGGGGACGGCGCCGTGCGGGTCGGCGGGGGCCTGCCGGTCGGCGGGGCCCCGCTGGTCAGCGAGGTCAGGCCGGTCGGCGAGATCCCGCCCGTCGGCCGGATGCCGCCCGTCGGCCAGATCCTGCCGGTCGACGGGGTTCTGCCCGTCCCCGGGGTTCTGCCCGTCCCCGGGGTTCTGCCCGTCCCCGGGGTCCGCACCTCCCCGGCGTGTCGTCTCGTCGTACTGGGTGGTCATCGCTCGTCCCCCGGTTCGGTGGAGTCGTGGGGGCGGACCGGCGCGTACCTCGGGGCCTGGGCCGCCGGGTACGCCGGGGCCGGGCCCGCCGCGTAGGTGGGGTGCGTGCCCGTGGCGCGGGGGGAGTCCGTACCCGTCGCGCGGGAGGCGTCCGTACCCGTAGCCCAGGTCGGGGCCGGGGCGGTGGCGTACGGCGTGGCGGAGCCGGTCGCGTACGACGGCGCGGGGCCCGTCGCGTACGTCGGGGCGGGGTGCGTCGCGTGGGCCGGGGCGGGCGCGGGGGTGTGGGAGGCGACGACCGTCGAGGGGCGGTCGTCGGCGGCGTCCCTGCGGTCCGGGAAGACCCAGGCGCGGAAGAGGAGGAAGCGCAGGACCGTCGCCGCGAGGTTGGCGGCGATCAGGACCGCGAGCTCCGTGGAGTGCGCCGGGTCGCTGCTCGCCGCGCTCAGGGCGGCCAGCGAGCCGCTGGTCAGGGCGAGCCCGATGCCGAACACGACCAGACCCTGGGCCTGGTGGCGGACGGCGCCGCCGCGGCCGCGCACGCCGAAGGTGAGCCGCCGGTTGGCCGCGGTGTTGGCGACCGCGGAGACCAGCAGCGCCAGCGCGTTGGCGACCTGCGAGCCGGAGAACTGCCGGAAGACGCTGTAGAGCAGCAGGTAGAAGAGGGTCGAGAGACCGCCGACCACGCAGAACCCGACGAGCTGGCGGGCCAGCCCCTTGGGCACGTCCTGGATGTCCCGGTCGCGCGGGTCGTCGCCGAACGGCCGGGCGAGACGGTCGAGGGAGAGCGAGCCGGAGGCCAGCGCCTTCCCCACCCGCCACACCCCCTTGAGGTCCTCGGTCGCCGTCTTCACGATGTGGACGGTGGAGTCGGGGTCGTCGACCCAGTCCACCGGCACCTCGTGGATGCGCAGGCCCGCCCGCTCGGCCAGCACCAGCATCTCGGTGTCGAAGAACCAGCCGGTGTCCTCGACCAGCGGCAGCAGCACCTGGGCGACGTCCCGCCTGATCGCCTTGAAGCCGCACTGGGCGTCCGAGAACCGGGCCTGGAGCGAGCCGCGCAGGATGAGGTTGTAGGCCCGGCTGATGAACTCCCGCTTCGGGCCACGCACCACGCGCGAGGAGCGGGCCAGCCGGGAGCCGATCGCGAGGTCGGAGTGGCCCGAGATCAGCGGCGCGACCAGCGGGAGGAGCGCGTTCAGGTCGGTCGACAGGTCCACGTCCATGTAGGCGAGGATCGGCGCCTCCGACGCGGACCACACCGTCCGCAGGGCGCGGCCCCGGCCCTTCTGTTCCAGACGGAAGTGGGAGACCTCGGGGATCTCCGCCTCCAGCCGTGCCGCCACCGCCGGGGTGGCGTCCGTCGACGCGTTGTCCGCGACCGTGATGCGGAAGGCGTACGGGAAGGTGCGCTTGAGGTGGTCGTGGAGTCTGCGCACGCACGGCTCGAGGTCCTTCTCCTCGTTGTAGACGGGGATCACGACGTCCAGGACAGGCGTACCGGCGTCGCCGGCCGGGAGGTGCTCCCGCGCCGGCAGGGTGCCGGAAGAAGAGTCGGTTCGCATGGCAACGACTCTTGTCAAGCGCCCTGTTGCACCCATGTGGTGGCACTGTGCTGTGCCTGTGAGTGCGGTTGCCGGTTCGTTTCGGAGTCCGGCCGGGGGCCCTGCGGGACGAGCGCGGGCAGATGCACGGTGAACACCGTGCGGCCGGGGACGCTGTCGACGGTCACGGCGCCGCCGTGCGCGGTCGCCACGGCCTGCACGATGGCCAGGCCGAGCCCGGTCGACCCGGTCGCCCGGGAGCGCGCGGAGTCGCCGCGGGCGAACCGCTCGAAGACGTGCGGGAGCAGCTCGGCGGGGATGCCGGGGCCGTCGTCCTCGACGTCGACGCACATCCACGGGCCGCGCCGCTGCACCCGGGCGGTGACCGTGGTGCCGGGCGGGGTGTGCTTGCGGGCGTTGCCGAGGAGGTTGACGAGCACCTGCTGGAGGCGGGCCGCGTCGGCGGACACCTGCGCCGGTTCGTCGGGCAGGGCGAGGCGCCAGACGTGGTCCATGCCGGCCGCGCGGGAGTCGCTGACGGTGTCGACGACCAGCGGGATCAGGTCGGTCTGCTCGAACTGCAACGGGCGTCCCGCGTCCAGCCGGGCGAGCAGCAGCAGGTCCTCGACGAGCAGGGTCATCCGGCCCGCCTCGGACTCGATCCGGCCGAGGGCGTGCCGGGTGTCGGGGCCGACCTGCTCCCGGCCGCGCCGGGTCAGCTCGGCGTACCCGCGGATGGAGGCGAGCGGGGTGCGCAGCTCGTGGCTGGCGTCCGCGACGAACTGGCGGACCCGCATCTCGCTCTGCTGACGGGCGTGCAGCGCGCCGTGGACGTGGTCCAGCATGCGGTTGAGCGCGGCGCCGACCTGGCCGACCTCGGTGTGCGGGTCGGTCTCGGACTCGGCGACGCGTTCGCTGAGGTTCACCTCGCCGGTGTGCAGGGGCAGTTCGGAGACCCGGGTGGCGGTCGCGGCGACCCGGCGCAGCGGGCGGGTGGCGACGCCGACCAGCACGTACCCGGCGATGACGGCGGCGCCGAGACCGGCGGCCGTGACGCTGACCTCGACGAGGATCAGGGTGTTGAGGGTGGAGTCGGTGTCCTTGGTGGGGATGGCGACGTAGTAGGTGCCCTTGGTGCCGTCCACGTACATGACGCGGTAGCCGCCGAGGCCGGGGAGGTCGACGCTGTGCGGCTTGTCGTCGTGCGCGACGCTCGCGAGGGTCCGCTCCTGCGCGGTGGTCAGGTCGCCCGGCTTCATGGGGTTGTCGTCGGCGCTCGCGGCGTCCTTCTCACCGATCTTGGAGTCGGTGATGCTGCCGTTCTGGACCTTCGCGATCAGCGTGCCCACCACCAGCGGGCCGCGGGTGACGAACTCGTCCAGGTTGACGGAGGTGGGACCGACCTGGCTGACGGAGTTGTCCTGTCCCGGCTCACCGCCCTTGAGGCCGCCGGGCGGGGCGCCCATGCCGCCCGCACGGGCGGAGACGTCCTTCAGGTTGCCGTCGAGCTGCTCGTACAGGTGCGAGCGCAGGGCGAGCGTGGTCACGGTGCCGATCACGGCGCAGACGACGGCGATCAGGATCACGGACGCGACGACGAGCCGCGCGCGCAGGGTGCGCGGCTGTCCCGGCCGTCGCTTCCGCTGGCGCGACTGCCGCCGCCCGGTCATGAGACGGCGGGCTTGATCAGATAACCGGCCCCGCGCCGGGTGTGGATCATCGGCTCCCGGCCCGCGTCGATCTTCCGCCGCAGGTAGGAGATGTACAGCTCGACGACGTTGGCCTGGCCGCCGAAGTCGTAGGACCAGACCCGGTCCAGGATCTGCGCCTTGCTGAGCACCCGGCGCGGGTTGCGCATCAGGAAGCGCAGCAGCTCGAACTCGGTCGCGGTGAGGTGGATGTTGTCGCCGCCGCGGGAGACCTCGTGGCTGTCCTCGTCCAGGGTGAGGTCGCCGACCACCAGCACGGAGTCCGAACGCCGGTCGGCCGCGCCGGAACGGCGGATCAGACCGCGCAGCCGGGCCACGACCTCCTCCAGGCTGAACGGCTTGGTGACGTAGTCGTCGCCCCCGGCCGTCAGACCCGCGATGCGGTCCTCCACCGCGTCCTTGGCGGTGAGGAACAGCACCGGCACGTCCGGCAGTTCACGCCGCAGCCGGCCCAGCACCGTGAGGCCGTCCATGTCGGGCAGCATCATGTCGAGGACGACGGCGTCGGGGCGGAACTCCCGGGCGGTCTGGATGGCACCGGTGCCGTCACCGGCGCTGCGGATCTGCCAGCCCTCGTAGCGCAGGGCCATGGAGAGCAGCTCGGTGATCGACAACTCGTCGTCCACCACAAGCACGCGGACGGGGCTCCCGTCCGGCCTCAGCAGTTCGGTGCGCCCCTGGGGCGAGGTCGTGGTCATGATGGACACCTTGTCGGTGTCCTCTGAGAGCACCCTTTCCACCACCTGTGAATTCTCTGAGAAACCCACAGGAGCCTCTCAGGGAAGCCATGGGAAGCCGGCGGGGTGAGGTGGGGGGCGCGGCGGGGACGGGGGAGCCGCCGGGCGAGAGCCTCCGGCGGCACCGTGCCGGGCGCGCGGGGGACGGGCCTTGGTCCGCCGTGCGAGTGCATCCGTCGCCGCCGTGCCGGGCGCGCGGGGGACAGGCGGAAGCCGCCAGGGGCCAGAGGCCAGAGGCCAGGGACCAGGGGCCAGGGCCACGACCGCCGATCCGGTCCTTAGAGGCGGAAAAGGCGCCGCCCGTTGTCGTGGCAGACGGCGCGCAGCCAGTCGTCGCCGAGGCCGAGACGCTCCAGGGCGTGGAGCTGGTGGAGGTAGGGATAGGGGATGTTCGGGAAGTCGCTGCCGAGCAGGACGCGGTCGCCGAGGGCGGCCAGCCGGGGCAGCGCCCGCGCGGGGAACGGCGCGATCCGCTCACTGAAGTCGGTGAACGTCATCGTCGTGTCCAGCCGCACCTCCCCGTACCGTTCGGCGAGGCCGAGGAAGTCCTCGTACTCGGGCATCCCCAGGTGCGCGACGATCAGGCGCAGCCCGGGGTGCCGGGCCAGCACCCGCGCGATCGGCTCGGGCCCGGTGTACGCGCCGGGGTTGGGCCCGGACCCGCAGTGGATCACGATCGGCACCCCGGCCTCGGCGAGCAGCCCCCAGACGGGGTCGAGCAGGGGGTCGGTCGGGTCGTAGGCGCCGACCTGCACATGCGCCTTGAAGACGCGGGCCCCTCGCTCGACGGCCTCGCCGACGTACCGTTCGACGCCGGGCTCCGGGAAGAAGGTGGAGGTGTGCAGGCAGTCCGGGGTGCGGCGGGCGAACTCCACGGCCCAGCCGTTGAGCCACTCGGCCATGCCGGGCCGGTGCGGGTAGAGCATGGCGGTGAAGGCCAGCACCCCGAACCCCCGCAGGACCGCGAGCCGTTCGTCCTCGTCGTGCCGGTAGGTGATGGGCCAGTCGATGCCCCCGGTGGCGCCGCTCCCGAAGGAGTCGAAGTAGGCCCAGACCTTGCGCAGGACGCGCTCGGGCATGAAGTGGGTGTGGACGTCGACCAGCCCGGGGATCCCCAGCCGCTCCTGGAACCGCCGGACCAGGAGGGTCTCCTCGGCGGGCAGGAGCGCTTCCCCGTCCGCCGATCCCTGTGTCTGCTGCATGTGCCCTCCCCGTGCCGCGGCTTCGCTGTCCCCACTCGTTTCTACCCTCACTCCTCCACCGCCCGTGCCGGAGCGCCGGACGGCCGGGCGAGCCAGGGCGCCGGATCACCGAGGTACCTGCGGCCGAAGCCGCGGAGAGGCCCGCCCACCGACGCACCCCCGCAGAGAAGCCCACCCACTGGCGAACCGCCTCAGAACAGCCCGCCCACTGACGAAGCGCCTCAGAACAGCCCGTCCTGGACGGCGCCCCCGTCGTCGTCACGCCGGAACTCCCGCACGGGAAAGCGGACTTCACCACCCAGCGCACCCTCCTCCCGCGCCCCTCCCCCGGGCCACAGCTCCCACCCCCGCAGGAGCCGGGTGTCGAGGACGACGACGTCCCGGCCGGGAGCCGCGTCCCCGCGACCGCCCGCACCACCGGTACCGGTACCGGTGTCGATGGCGTGGATCGCGAGGTGGAGGTCGGGTCCGGCGGCCGCGACCAGTTCCCCGCTGAGCGCGCCTCCGGCGACGAGCGCGCTGATCTCCCCGAGGGCGGGCTCCAGCCCCGCGAGGCCGAAGACGTCCGCGTGGTCGACGGTGCGGCAGGGCTCACGGGTGAGCGACTCGGGCCAGCCGTCGAGGGTGCTCGCGCGGGCGTGCAACTCCTCGACCTCGGCGGCCCGTTCGGCTCCGGTGCCGGGCAGCGAGGAGCGGACGGCCCGCTTCTCGGTGTACGGGACGCGGTCGGGCACGCGGAGCGCGGCACGCAGCAGCTCCTCGCAGCGCCGGGCGGCCATCAGGGGCCCGGTGCCGAGCCAGCTGAAGCAGACGGCGCCCTGCTCCAGGAGCCTGACGGAGCCCCGTTCCGCCCGGGTGATGCCGACCTTGACCAGGCCGGGCCCGAACCACGCGAGGTAGACGCGGTAGGGCCGGGGGTCGTCGGCGAGGGTGTCGGCGGCGACGGAGTGCGCCCGGTCCAGCCGCGCGCACTCCTCGCACCGCGCCCCCGTGCTCCGCGCCGACACGACGGAGCGCAGCGGGCAGCCGTGCCCGCGAGCACCCACACAGGTCCGCACACCCCCTTCAGCGACCCGGAAGGCCACGTGTTTCCCCCAGGTCAGCGCGGAGCGCCGACCGCCGTCCCACACCAGCTCGGGCCCGCCCGCACCCCAGCGCAGCCCCGAGCACCTCCATGCCTGTGCCATCTCTTCGAGAGTAGGGGCCGCCACTGACAACGGGACGGTCCTGGCACCGCCGGCCGGCATCGGAAACCGGGGGATGTCACAGATTGGACACCTCATGCGCACATCTCCCACACATCACTCTGTCGGGAACTACGGTCACTCCACGCAACACTTCCAGGGGGGAAGAGATGACCAACCCGTACACCGTGCCGACCCCGCCCGCGCAGCGCCCGCCCCACCCCCGCCCGCTCCACAAGCGGGCCCTGGTCTGGCTCGGCGGCTCGGCGCTGTTCCTCACGGGCGCGCTGATCGGCTCCACGGGGAACGCCGAACAGCAGCCGGTCGAGGCCAAGGTGAGACCCGCGCCGACGGTGACCGCGACGGCCACGATCACGGCGACGCCGGAACCCGCGCCGACGGTCACGGAGACCGTCAAGGTGAAGGCGAAGCCCGCTCCGACGGTGACCGTCACCAAGACGGCGGCGGCCAGGGTCGCCGACACGGGGAGCGGCGGCAGCAGCGGCGGTGGCGGTGGCGGCAGTACGAGCACCGGAACCTGCTCGATCGTCTCGAACGCGGGGAACTGCTACTCGGCGGGCCAGTTCTGCCGCAACAGCGACCACGGCGCGGTCACCAGCACGGCGAGCGGCACGACGATCAGATGCGCGTACAGCGCGAACGCCTGGCGCTGGACAGCGGCCTGAGCATCCGGAGGACCCGCGCCCCTGAAGGAACGGCCCCGAGAAACGGGGCCGGAATCCGACAGGGGCCGCACTCCGCAACCACCCGCACCACAACGCAAGAGGCCCCGGATCTCTCCGGGGCCTCTCACCTGTGTGCACTCGGCAGGATTCGAACCTGCAACCTTCTGATCCGTAGTCAGATGCTCTATCCGTTAAGCTACGAGTGCTTGTTCTGTTGTTGTCTTGGCTTTCGGTCCGGTGTTTCGCGGGCCGTTGCGGCGACAGGAAGAACATTACATGACTGCCGCCGCCATGTGAAATCCGTTCGGGTCACCCCTTGTGAGCTGCGGAAACGACGAAGCCCCGGTCCTGGGACCGGGGCTTCGTGATCTTGCGCGGAGGCGGAGGGATTTGAACCCTCGATGGGCTTTAAGACCCAAACCGCATTAGCAGTGCGGCGCCATAGACCGGACTAGGCGACGCCTCCAGCACAACCCCCCGCGCGAGCGCGAGTGGTGCGTGCAGATGATGACACAGATGAGCGCGCTGTCACCAATCGGCTCCCACGGTACTAGGAGGGCGGGCCGCGGGGCAAAGCGCTTCCGGGGCGGCCGGGCGGCGGTCCGGCGGCGGTCCGCCGCATCGTCCCGGGGGTGTGCCGCGTTAGGCAGGGCATGCCTCGACTCCTCCCGCACGCTCCCCGCGCCGCCGTCCTCCTCGCCGCCGTCCTCGCCGGGTCGGCCCTCGCGCCCTCCGCCGCCGCCGACGCGGGCGGGGGCAGGGTCGGCGACCGTCTCACCGTGACCGTCCGGCACCTCGGCGGAGCCGGTGGCGACGGCTGGTGGGACGGGACGTTCGAGCTGAACTGCCACCCCGCCGCCGGCAGCCACCCCGACGCCGACGCCGCCTGCTCCCGTCTCGACCGCATCACCCAGTGGGGCCGGGACACCTTCGCGCCCGTCCCGGACGACAGCATCTGCACCATGCAGTACGGCGGCCCGGCCACCGCGCACGTCACCGGCACCTGGGCGGGACGGCCCGTGGACGCCTCCTTCGACCGCACCGACGGCTGCCACATCGGGCAGTGGGACCGGCTCGTGCCTCTGCTGCCCGATCTGAGCCCCCGTTCCCGGGGCCGCTCCTGACCGTCCCGCGGCCCTCCCGGCGCCGTCCCGGAGAATCCCCCGTGGGCCTGAGCTGGCGGTCACATGTTCTGCGTCACTTCGACGTGCGACCTCCCTCTCATTGAGCGCCCCCGGCGGTACCCGGGGTCGTAGACTCCCTCGGGTGACACGCAGCGGGTCGGTTGGCAAGATGACCCGAGCGGTCGGCAAGGTGCGGTAACAGGGAGGAAGCGTCTCGTGAGCAGCAGGCCATCCCGAGGCGCTGCTCGCCTCGCAGCGATACTCGACGCACTGCCCGACGCGTTGGTCCTGGTCAACGCCAACGGGACCGTCGTCAACGCGAACACCATCGCGCTGGAGGCCTTCGAGGCCCCGGGTACCGCGCTCGTCGGGCGCGGGCTGCTCGATCTGCTGCCGCAGTTCGACTCCAAGCTGATCCCCGGCTCCATGCGCAGGCCCGACCACATGGACCCGCGCGGGCAGACCAAGCCGACCCGGATGATCGCGCGCCGCACCGACGGGACCGAGTTCCCGGTCGAGGTCACCAGCGCCAACCTGGAGAACGGCCAGCAGGCGTACGACGGTTACGGCTACAGCGGCGACGAGCTGCTGATGCTGGTCGTCCGGGACCTCACCGGCACCGTGGACACCGAGGCCGAGCTGGCGCGCTCGCAGCGGCAGACGGAGATGATCCTGCGGGCCGCGAGCGAGGGCGTCGTCGGCACCGACACCGACGGGCGGATCGTGCTCGTCAACCCGGCCGCCGCGCAGATCCTCGGCTACCGCGCCAGCGACCTCGGCGGCAAGGAGCTGCACACCCTCGTCCTGCACTCGCGGGCCGACGGCGGGCCGTTCCCGTACGGGGAGTCGCCGCTCGCCGACACGCTGCGCTCCGGGCGCAAGCACCGGGTGCGCGGGCAGGTCGTCTGGTCCAAGTCCGGCGACCCGGTCTCCGTCGACCTGACGACCGCCCCGGTGCGCGACGGCGACCAGCTCGTCGGCGCCGTCATGACCTTCACCGACCGGCGGCCCTTCGACGTGCTCGCCGAGGAGAAGGAGGAGGCGGAGAAGCGCCACCACCAGGATCTGGAGCGGATCGACGAGGAGCACGCCTCCGAACTGACCGCGCTGCGCCACCAGCACGTCACCGAGCTGGAGGAGCTGACCGAGCGGCACGCCGAGGAGCTGGCCGCGGGCGAGGAGCGGATCGCCGCCCTCGGCGAGCGGGAGAAGGACCGGTACGAGGCGCTGGCCGGGCGGCACGAACAGTTGCTGACGCTGCTGGGGCGGTCGCTGCGCGGTCCGCTGGACGAGCTGCGCCGCGAGCTGGCCGCGCTCGCCGCCGACGACGCCGGGCAGTTGTGGCCCGAGGCCAACCAGGTGCTGCACCACCTGTCGGCCGGTTACTCGCGCATCACCACCCTCATCGACAACGTCCTCGGCTACCAGCTCCTGGACACCGGCGGGGAGCAGGTCAGCCGTACCAAGGTGATGCTGGACGCGGTCGTCGCGGCCGGTGTCGACGGCGCCGTCGAGCTGATCGGCCCCGGCCGGGTGCAGTTCGCGGTGCACGCCCCGCCCATCGAGGCCGAGGTGGACCCGCAGCGGCTCGCCACCGCCCTCGCGCACCTGATCGCGGACGTCGCCGGTGTCGACGCCACCGGCAACACCCCGGTGTCGGCGGGCGGTTACCTGGACAACACGGTCGTGGTCGCGGCGGCGCAGCGCGGCGAGGTCGTCCGGATCGAGGTGCGCGGGCCGTACGCGGGCGGCGACCCGGTGCACGAGCCGATCGTGCGCGGGATCGTGCGCGCTCACGGCGGGGTGCTGCAGACCCATGAGGTGCCGGGCATGAGCGGCAACGCGTTCGTCCTCGAGGTGCCCATCGGCGGCGGCGCGGGTGCCGTCCCGGTCGTGCCGCAGGAGGCGCCGCCGGTCGAGGAGCAGGCCCCCGGCGGCGGACGGCGGCGGGCCCGGCGGGCCTCCGTCGACGCCTTCCTGGAGAGCGACGCCGCCGGGGACGGCGGTGAACCGGCCGGGGAGGGCGGGGT
>NZ_FMCI01000349.1 GCF_900091845.1 Streptomyces sp. SolWspMP-5a-2 | reverse complement strand
GGCGCGGGGTCAGGCGGCCGGGGGCGCCGGGCGCAGGCGTTCCACCGCCGCCAGCACCGGGGACACCCCGTCCTCCGCCCTGATCCGGGCCCCCAGGTCGCGGGCGCGGCGGGCGAAGGCCGGGTCGCGGGTGGCGCGGGTGAGCGCCAGGCGCAGCGCGTCCTCGGACAGCCGCCGCAGCGCAAGGGCGTGAGGCGCCACGCCCAGCCGGACCAGCCGCGACGCCCAGAATCCCTCGTCGAACTGGATCGGCACGGGCACCGCGGGAACCCCCGCGCGCAGGCCCGCCGCGGTGGTGCCCGCGCCCGCGTGGTGGACGACGGCGGCCACGCGCGGGAACAGCAGCGCGTGCGGGACCTCGCCGACCGTCAGCATGTCGGGCCCGTGCGCGGCCAGTTCGCCCCAGCCGCGCTGGAACACCCCGCGCAGCCCCGCCCGGCGCAGCGCCCGCACCACCGCCGCGCTCAGCAGATCGGGTCGCGGCACGGTCGCGCTGCCCAGGCCGACGAAGACCGGGGGCGGACCCGCGTCGAGGAAGTCCCGCAGTTCGGCGGGGAGTCGGGTGTCGACGTCGTAGGGCCACCAGTAGCCGGTGATGTCCAGGCCGGGCCGCCAGTCCCGGGGACGGGGCACCACCAGGGAGCTGAACCCGTGCAGGACCGGCGGCGCCAGCCGCTCCCTGGCCCGCCAGGCGGCGAGCGTCCCGCGCCGGGGCAGGCCGAGCCGCCGCCGCAGTCCGGGCAGGACACCGGAGAAGATCTGCTCCACGGAGAGCGCCACCGCCTGCCCCGCGACCCGGTTGCCGACCGCGCCCCAGGACCCGGCGCTCAGCATCGGCGGCGCGAACTCCCGCGTGCCGAACAGGGGTTGGAGCGGGACGTCCAGGCTCGGCAGACCGAGGCCCTCCGCGAGGGTGTGGCCGACGGGACCCACCGCGGGCGCCACCAGCAGCAGGTCGCTGGAGCGGGCCGCGGCCAGCAGGTCGTCGGTCATGGTGCCGATCAGCGACCGGGCCAGCGAGGCCACCCGCACCAGCTTGCCCGCGCGGGTGGTGCTGTGGTGCAGCCCGCGCCCGCGCGAGGACTCCAGCTCGGCGCGCGGGTCGACCGGCAGCGGATGGAAGCGCACCCCCGACCCCGACACCAGCGGGGCGAACGGGGCGTGCGTCACCAGGGTGACCTCGTGTCCGGCGCGGACCAGGCCGTGCCCGAGACCGGTGTAGGGGGCCACGTCACCCCGGGAGCCCGCTGTCATGATCGCTACCCGCACGTCGGCCAGTATGCGGGCCGGACCGCTGCGGGGGCGACAACGACGCGTCCGCGACCGCCACTTCACGCCTGCCGCAGCCGTCGCCCACCGGCCGCTCCCCGTAAGGTCGCCAACTCGCGCCTTCCTTCTACCGCGCGGTCCCGACTCCTGGTCCGAGACCCCGGCCCCGGCCGACCGGAGCCAGTCGTTCAACCGGCCGCCACCAGCGCCGCGGAGGCCGTCAGCAGCGCGCAGCCCAGCAGGAACACCGCGAGCAGCCGCCCGCGCAGCACCCGGTAGCGCTCCTCGTACTCCGCGCGCAGCTCGCGGCCGCGGTCGGCGGTCCGCGTCCACTGGGCGCGCAGCAGCGCCCGGTACTCCGCCTCGAACCGCTCCCGCAGGTCGGCGCGCTGCGCCTCGGTGGCCCAGCCGAGCGAGGCCGTGAAGCGGGCCGCCGCCGCGTCCGCCTCCCGCCGGGCCGTGGTGAGCAGCAGATGGCCCTCGATGTCGTTGAGGAACGCCGCGACGTCCAGCGGGTGCTCGTCCATGGTCGTCACCGGGCCGTCAACTCCCGCTCCCGCGCGCCGGGTTCGAGGTGGTGCAGGTCGAACGCCGGGGACTCGCTGCGGATCCGCGGCAGCGCGGTGAAGTTGTGCCGCGGCGGCGGGCAGGAGGTGGCCCACTCCAGGGAGCGTCCGTATCCCCACGGGTCGTCGACGGCGACCGGCTCGCCGTACCTGGCCGTCTTCCAGACGTTGTAGAGGAACGGCAGGATCGACAGGCCCAGCAGGAAGGAGCTGATCGTCGAGACGGTGTTGAGCGTGGTCAGGCCCTCCACCGCGAGGTAGTCCGGGATGCGGCGCTGCATGCCGTTGACGCCCAGCCAGTGCTGGACCAGGAAGGTGCCGTGGAAACCGGTGAACAGCGTCCAGAAGGTGATCTTGCCGAGCCGCTCGTCGAGCGTCCTGCCGGTGAACTTCGGCCACCAGAAGTGGAATCCGGAGAACATCGCGAAGACGACCGTCCCGAAGACCACGTAGTGGAAGTGCGCCACCACGAAGTAGGAGTCGGAGACGGCGAAGTCCAGCGGCGGCGCGGCCAGGATCACCCCGGTGAGGCCGCCGAACACGAACGTGACGAGGAAGCCCGAGGCCCAGAGCATCGGCGTCTCGAAGCTCAGCGACCCCTTCCACAGCGTGCCGATCCAGTTGAAGAACTTGACGCCGGTGGGCACCGCGATGAGCAGCGTCATGAAGGAGAAGAACGGCAGCAGGACCCCGCCGGTGGCGTACATGTGGTGCGCCCACACCGTCACGGAGAGGCCCGCGATGGCGATGGTCGCGCCGATCAGACCCAGGTAGCCGAACATCGGCTTGCGGGAGAAGACCGGGATGACCTCGCTGATGATGCCGAAGAACGGCAGCGCGATGATGTAGACCTCCGGGTGCCCGAAGAACCAGAACAGGTGCTGCCACAGCAGTGCTCCGCCGTTGGCCGCGTCGAAGACGTGGG
>NZ_FMCI01000332.1 GCF_900091845.1 Streptomyces sp. SolWspMP-5a-2 | reverse complement strand
GGGTGCTTCTCCACCCACGGATGGTCGGGCGAGCACTGCAACGCGAAGTCCAGCGCCACCTCCAGACCCAGACCCCGCGCCCGCTCCACGAACCACGCGAAGTCCTCGACGGTGCCCAGCTTCGGGTGCACCGCGTCGTGCCCGCCCACGGGCGACCCGATCGCCCACGGCACGCCGACATCGTCGGGGCCCGCGGACAACGTGTTGTTGGGGCCCTTGCGATACGTCGTGCCGATCGGGTGGATCGGCGGCAGATACACCACATCGAAACCCATGCCCGCAATTGCCGGAAGCCTGCCTGCCGCCGTGCGGAACGTGCCGTGCGGCTCCTCCGGGGTGCCCTCGGAACGCGGGAAGAACTCGTACCAGGCGCCGTACAGCGCCCGTTCCCGCTCCACGAGCAGCGGCAGCGTCGGCGACGAGGTGACCAGGTCACGCAGCGGATACCGGGCCAGCGCCGCCGAAACCTCCGGGGTCAGCGCGGCGGCCAGCCGGGAGGTGGCCGGAAGCGAGCGGTCGCGCAGGGCGTCGGCCGCGCCGCGCACCACCTTGCGCAGTCCGGCGCCCTTGGGGACGCCCGCCGCGGCCCGCTCGTGCAGCCGCGCGCCCTCCTCCAGGACCAGCTCGGTGTCGATCCCGGCCGGGATCTTGATCTCCGCGTGGTGGTGCCAGGTGGCGAGCGGATCGCTCCAGGCGTCGACCCGGTACGTCCAGCGGCCGGGCTCGGTGACGGTGACGGTGGCGCCCCAGCGGTCGGTGCCGGGGGCCAGTTCGTGCATGGGGGTCCAGGGGCCGGTGCGCCCCCGAGGATCGGTGAGGACGACATCGGCCGCCACGGCGTCGTGACCCTCCCGGAACACGGTGGCCGAGATCTCGAACGACTCGCCGGTCACCGCCTTGGCGGGACGCCGGCCGCGCTGCACGAAGGGGCGCACGTCGAGGACGGGGATGCGTCCGATGAGGTCCTGGCCTCCGTTCTCGGAGGGTGGCTCCGAGGGCGGCGGCCCGGTGTCGGCCGGGGGTGCCGGGGCCGTCGCGGTGCCGGGTGTCGGGGGTGCTGACGAGTGGTGCTTGGCGGGCATGACCGCTCCTGTCCGCGTCAACGTGGGTGGGCGGATGGCTGAGGGGAGGTGGGTCCTGCGTCGGGTACCCCCTGAATTCCGGGGAATTCCGGAGGGGTTCGTACCGCTGGTTCCTTCCCACCCTAAGCGAGTGCGCAATCCGGCACTTTGTTAACTACTCGCGCGTATGTCTACACGCGGGACCGGCCGGGTCGGCGCGGCCGGGCGCCGGGGCGCGGACGCCGTCGCGCGGGGCGGGCGGTCTGCCGCTACGAGGCCGGTACCTGCAAGAGTTCGTCCGGCGAACCGGGTCCACGGCCGGACACTTTCCCGTGCACGGCATTCTTTGCGAGGGCTTTGGAAACCTGCTCGGGCTCGGCCTTCGGGTTTTCGGACAAATACAGCGCGGCGGCGCCCGCGACATGCGGACTGGCCATCGACGTACCGGAATAGGTCGCTTTGCCGGTGTCACTGGCATAGGACGCGGAGGTGATGCCGACGCCCGGCGCGAACAGGTCGACGGAGGGGCCGAAGTCGGAGAAGCGGGCGCGGGCGTCGTCCCGGCCGGTCGCGCCGACCGTGATCGCCTCCCGCACGTCCGCGGGCGAGAAGAGACCGGCGGGCCGTCCGTGGTTGCCCGCCGCGACGGTGTACGTGACGCCGGACGCGATCGAGGCGCGGACGGCCGCGTCCAACCGGGCGTTGTACGGACCGCCCACGCTGAGGTTGGCGACCGCGGGTGCGCGCGCGTGCCGGGTCACCCACTCGATGCCCGCGATCACCCGTGCGGTGGTGCCGTCGCCGTGGTCGTCGAGCACCCGCACGGAGACGATCCGCGCCTTCCTCGCCACCCCGTACGCGGCCCCCGCGACGGTCCCCGCGACATGGGTGCCGTGCCCGTTGCCGTCGCCCGCGCTCCGGTCGCCGTCGACGAAGTCCCAGCCGTAGGAGGCACGGCCGCCGAAGTCCCGGTGGGTGACGCGGACCCCGGTGTCGATCACGTACACCGTCACCCCGCGCCCGCCGGACGCCGGGGGCCGGTAGCGCCCGTCCAGCGGCAGCCCCGGCCGGTCGATCCGGTCCAGCCCCCAGGACGGCGGCCCGGCCGGGGCGCCCGCGAGCGACACCCGGGTGTCGGGGACGACGGAGGCGTGCCATGGTCAGGGTTCCCCTCCTCGGCTCGGCGTGCGACCACGCCCCCGTCGCCGGGGGCACCCGGCGGCCGGTCGACACGCCACGGGGGAAGCCTCCCCCGCGCGGTGGGACCCGACAAGAACGCCTCGGGGGTGGAATCGGCCATCTCGCGCGGCCCCGCTCGCGCAGGTCGTCCGGTGTCCCGGACGCCGTGCGGCCGATCGGCGCCGTGGTGAGGGCGCCCGGACGCCGATACCGTCGACCGTGACGACGGGACGCACACCGCCGTGCGTCCCTTTCCGCACGCCTGACGAGGTGGCAATGAAGGCTATCCGTCGCTTCACCGTCCGACCCGTCCTGCCCGAACCCCTCCGCCCGCTCAGCGACCTCGCGCGCAATCTGCGCTGGTCCTGGCACGCGGAGACCCGCGACCTCTTCCAGTCCGTCGACCCCGAACGCTGGGCCGCCGCCGACCGCGACCCGGTACGGCTGCTCGGCAGCGTGCCCCCGGCCCGGCTCGCCGAGCTGGCCCAGGACCGCCGGTTCCTGCGCCGCCTGGCCGCGGCCGCCGACGACCTCGACGACTACGTCCGCGGCGCGCGCTGGTACCAGGCGCAGCCCGGTGAACTCCCGTCCGCCGTCGCCTACTTCTCACCCGAGTTCGGCATCACCGCCGCGCTGCCCCAGTACTCGGGGGGCCTGGGCATCCTGGCGGGCGACCACCTCAAGGCCGCCAGCGACCTCGGGGTGCCGCTGATCGGCGTCGGCCTGCTCTACCGGCACGGCTACTTCCGCCAGACGCTCTCCCGCGACGGCTGGCAGCAGGAGCACTACCCCGTCCTGGACCCGCACGAGCTGCCCGTCGCCCTCCTCGAAGAGGCCGACGGCACCCCCGCGAGCGTGGCACTTGCGCTCCCGGGCGGACGGCGGCTGCACGCCAGGATCTGGCTGGCCCAGGTCGGCCGGGTGCCGCTGCTGATGCTGGACTCCGACGTCGAGGAGAACGACCCCGGCGAACGCGGCGTCACCGACCGCCTCTACGGCGGCGGCAGCGAGCACCGGCTGCTCCAGGAGATGCTGCTGGGCATCGGCGGGGTGCGCGCGGTGCGCGCCTACTGCCGTCTCACCGGCCACCCGGAGCCGGAGGTCTTCCACACCAACGAGGGCCACGCCGGGTTCCTGGGCCTGGAGCGCATCGCCGAACTGGGCGCGGCCGGGCTCGACTTCGACGCCGCCCTGGAGGCGGTGCGGGCCGGGACCGTCTTCACCACGCACACCCCGGTACCGGCCGGCATCGACCGCTTCGACCGCGACCTGGTCGCCCGGCACTTCGGCCCGGACGCCGAACTCCCGGGCGTAGAAACCGAACGCGTCCTGCGGCTCGGCAGGGAGACGTACCCCGGGGGCGAGCCCGGCCTCTTCAACATGGCCGTGATGGGCCTGCGCCTGGGGCAGCGCGCCAACGGCGTCTCGCTGCTGCACGGCCAGGTCAGCCGGGAGATGTTCGCCGGTCTGTGGCCCGGGTTCGACGCCGAGGAGGTGCCCATCACCTCCGTCACCAACGGCGTGCACGCGCCGACCTGGGTGGCGCCCGAGGTGCTCAGGCTCGGCGCCCGGCAGGTCGGCGCGCAGCGCGCCGAGGACGCGCTCACCGCGGGCGGCTCCGAGCGCTGGGACGCGGTCGCCGGCATCCCCGACCTCGACATCTGGGAGCTGCGCCGCACCCTGCGCGAGCAACTGGTGACCGAGGTGCGGCGGCGGCTCACCGCGTCCTGGCGCCAACGCGGCGCCGGAACGGCCGAGTTGGGCTGGATCGACGGGGTGCTCGACCCGGACGTCCTGACCATCGGGTTCGCCCGCAGGGTGCCGTCGTACAAGCGGCTGACGCTGATGCTGAGCGATCCGCGACGGCTGACGGACCTGCTGCTCGACCCCGAGCGGCCCGTCCAGATCGTCGTCGCGGGCAAGGCGCACCCGGCCGACGACGGCGGCAAACGCCTGGTGCAGGAGCTGGTCAGGTTCGCCGACGACCCGCGGGTGCGGCACCGGATCGTGTTCCTGCCCGACTACGGCATGGGCATGGCGCAGAAGCTCTACCCGGGGTGCGACATCTGGCTCAACAACCCGCTGCGCCCGCTGGAGGCGTGCGGCACGTCGGGGATGAAGGCCGCCCTCAACGGCTGCCTCAACCTGTCGGTCCTGGACGGCTGGTGGGACGAGTGGTTCCAGCCCGACTTCGGCTGGGCGATCCCCACCGCCGACGGCGCGGGCACCGACCCGGACCGCAGGGACGCCATAGAGGCGGCGGCCCTCTACGACCTGCTGGAACAGCGGGTCGCGCCGCGCTTCTACGAGCGGGGCCGCACCGGACTGCCCGACCGCTGGATCGAGATGGTCCGCCAGACCCTCACCCTGCTGGGGCCCAAGGTGCTGGCGGGGCGCATGGTCCAGGAGTACGTGGAGCGCCTCTACACCCCGGCGGCCCACGCCCACCGCGCGCTGACCCCGGAGACCGCCCGCGCGCTCGCCGCCTGGAAGGACCGGGTGCGGGGTGCCTGGCCCGGGGTGCGGGTCGACCACGTGGAGACGACGACGGCCACCCCGACGGCGGAACTCGGCTCGACCCTCGGTCTGCGGGTCCGCGTCGCCCTCGCCGGGCTGGCCCCGGAGGACGTCGAGGTGCAGGCGGTCTCCGGCCGGGTGGACCCCGAGGACCGCCTCACGGAGGTGTCGGCGACCCCCCTCAAGCCGGTCGGCAACCCCGACCGGGAGGGCCGCTGGCTCTACGAGGGTCCGCTGGCCCTGGACCGCACGGGCCCCTACGGCTACACGGTCCGCATCCTCCCGTCCCACCGCCTGCTCGCCTCCCCGACCGAGATGGGCCTGGTGACGGTCCCGGCGCAGGACGCGGCGACGGGGGCGGGGGTGCTGCTGCGCTGAGCGCGCGCCGGGCGCCCGGACGACGGGCGTCCGGCCGCCGGGCGTCCGTCGGCGGCGTCCCGGGCGAGGGTGTCCGGGCGCCGTCCCTCAGCTCGCCGTCCCTCAGATCTCCGCCAGGTCCGCGCACAGACGGCGCAGGGTCGCGCCGCAGCGGCGGGCGTACGCCTGCTGCAGGGCCCGCGCCGCCGGACCCGCGGCCCGCGCGTACCACTTCTGGCCGCGGCTGAAGGCGGCGACCGTCAGCCAGACCGTGCCGTCCCCGGTGCGGCTGACGATGAAGGCCTCCTCGCCGCTCTCGGGGTGACCGGCCAGGGTGCCGTAGCCCCAGCCGCGGCGGCGGGACTCGTCCAGGGTCCACACCACCCGGCAGGGTGCCCGAATGATTCCGGCCAGAGTGACGGTGACGTCCACGTCGGGCGCGGCGCGGTCGGCGCCGGTCTCCATGCCGACGCCCATCGCGCGGTGCATCTCCCAGGTGAGGACCGCTTCGGAGGCCCGG
Source organism: Streptomyces sp. SolWspMP-5a-2 (assembly GCF_900091845.1). Lineage (GTDB taxonomy): Bacteria > Actinomycetota > Actinomycetes > Streptomycetales > Streptomycetaceae > Streptomyces > Streptomyces doudnae. The sequence goes on along the minus strand of NZ_FMCI01000332.1, from coordinate 19,455 downwards.
CGGAAGACCTCCTCGCCCTCGCCGATACGGGTGCGCACATGGAGGGAGTGGAAGCCGGGCGGGCAGAAGGCCGGATCGTCGCGGGTGGCGCCGACCGGCTCGTACGTGAAGTGCGACGAGGACATGGCACCCAAGAGTAGGGCGGCCCCCGGGATCAGCTACCTCCCGGGGGCCGTTCTTCTGTCAACTACCTTGGGATCAGGTGACGTTGACCGCGGTCCAGGCCGAAGCCACCGCGTTGTACTCGGTCGATCCGGAGCCGTACAGGGCGGCCGCGGCGGAGAGCGTGCCGGTGCGGGCCGACTTGTAGTTCGTCGTCGACGTGAAGTACGTCGTCAGCGCCTTGTACCAGATCTGCAGCGCCTTGGCGCGGCCGATGCCGGTGACCGTGGAGCCGTTGTACGTCGGCGAGTTGTAGCTGACGCCGTTGATCGTCTTCGCGCCGCTGCCCTCGGACAGCAGGTAGAAGAAGTGGTTGGCGACACCGGACGAGTAGTGCACGTCCAGGTTCTTCGTCGTCGAGGACCAGTAGTTGGCGGAGGCGCCGTCCTTGCTGGGCTGGTCCATGTACCGCAGCGGCGTGCCGTTGCCGTTGATGTTGATCTTCTCGCCGATGAGGTAGTCGCCGACGTCGGAGGCGTTGTTGGCGTAGAACTCCACGCCGGTGCCGAAGATGTCGGAGGTGGCCTCGTTCAACCCGCCGCTCTCACCGCTGTAGTTGAGGCCCGCGGTGTTGGAGGTGACGCCGTGGCTCATCTCGTGGCCCGCCACGTCCAGCGAGGTCAGCGGGTGCGTGTTGCCCGAGCCGTCGCCGTACGTCATGCAGAAGCAGGAGTCGTCCCAGAACGCGTTGACGTACGCGTTGCCGTAGTGGACGCGGGAGTAGGCGGCGACGCCGTTGTTCTTGATGCCGCTGCGCCCGAAGGTGCTCTTGTAGAAGTCCCAGGTGACCTGCGCGCCGTAGGCGGCGTCCACCGCGGCGGTCTGGTCGGTGCTGGAGCTGGAGGCCGCGCCGGTGCCCCACACGTCGTCCGCGTCGGTGAACAGCGAACCGGTGCCGGAGGTGGAGCGGGCCAGGTTGTAGGTCTTGTGACCGCCGCGCGTGGTGTCGTACAGCTGGTACGTCGAGCCCGACAGCGTGGTGTTCAGGGTGACGGTGCCCGAGTACAGGCTCTTGCCCGAGCCGTTCTCGATGCCCTGGTACTCGAACAGCTTCTTGCCGGTGGCCGCGTCGGTGATGACGTGCAGCTCGTTCGGGGTGCCGTCGTCCTGGAGGCCGCCGACGACGGTCTCGAAGGCGAGGACCGGCGTGCCGTCGCCCGCCCAGATCACCTTGCGGGGCGCGGAGTCGGCGGTGGTCTTCGCCGAACCGGCCTCCTTCGCGAGGGTCAGGGCCTGCTTCTCCGCCTTGGCGGCGGTGATCTGCGGCTTCACCGAGGCGACCTTGATGGTCGCCTTGACGGCCTTGGTCACGCTTCTGGTCGCGCCGCTCGCCGACTGGTGGACGACGAGGTCGCCGCCGAGCACGGGCAGGCCCGCGTAGGTGCGCTCGTAACGGGTGTGCACCGAGCCGTCGTTGTCCTTGAGGACGTCCTTGACGACCAGCTTCTCCTTGGCGCCGAGACCTATCTCCTGCGCGGTCGCGGTGGCGTCGGCCCGCTTCTCCTCGACGAGCGAGGCGCGGGCGCCGGCCGAGAGCTGGAGCGGCGCCGCGGCGAGCGGGGCCTTGGCCGTGGTGTCCGCCGGGGTCTGGGCGGCGGCCGAACCGGTGGTCAGACCGGTGGCGAGCAGGGCTCCGGCGGCAACGGCGGTGGCGATGGCCAGAGTCGAGCGCTTGTGACGCGTGTAGAGGGGGGTCACACAAGCTCCTTGAAGTGGGGAGTCCGGACCGGCGTGGGGCGTCCGACCGGGAGTTGCTTGAAGTTGTGCGGCGGTTGTGAGGAAGAGTGACACCAAGGACGCGTACATGTCAGTCCCAGGTCATGATGTTGGCTGAAAACCGACCGCTGAGTGAACATTGCGGGAATGTGAACCCGCGTGAACTGCGTCAAGTCCCAACCAGCGGTCGGCATGGTGTTGGCAAAAAACTGGTCTCGTCGCGGGCGGTGGAGCGGGCGCCGTCCCGGGCGTGCGCACCACCGGGACGGCGCCCTGGCACGGGCCCGCGGGCCTGCGCCCCGCGGGCGGGCCGGTGAGGACCCGTCGATCCGGCCGGTGTGCTGGGCTGTCTGCTCCCGCACCCGCAACTTCCAGATGCGGCAAGCGACTTCGGCGGAGGCGCCGGCGGCGGAGAGCTGCCGGACGCCGTCCGCCGAACCGGCCGACGAGGCGTTCCCCCGCCGGTGCGCGGTCCCGCCGGGAGCCGCCGGACCGATCACCGGGCCCTCCCGGTGGCCGCGCGCGAGGTCGACCGAAACCCGAAGGGCCTACGGGGCGCCGCCGGTCCGTCCGGTGACGTTCGCGGACGACGTGACGGCCGCCCCGTTGTCCGAATCGACGCGGCCCGCTATTCGGACGCGGCGCCCTTCGCCCCGGCGGTGGGGCGCGCGCCCACCGCGACGCCCGCCCAGGCGTCCTGCACCGCCCGGTACTCGGCGGAGCCGGTGCCGTACAGCTCGCCCGCCGCCGCCAGGGTGCCGGTGCGGGCGCCCGCGTAGGTGGTGGTGGAGGTGAACTTGGTGGTCAGCGCCCGGTACCAGATCGCCAGCGCCTTGTCCCGGCCGATGCCGGTGACCGGGAGGCCGTCCGCGGTCGGCGAGTTGTAGCTGACGCCGTTGATCGTCTTCGCGCCGCTGCCCTCGGACAGCAGGTAGAAGAAGTGGTTGGCGGGGCCCGAGGAGTAGTGCACGTCCACCGAGCCGATGCCGGAGTACCAGCTGTCCTTGGACGCGCCGTCCTTGCTCGGCTTGTCCATGTACCGCAGCGGCGTCCCGTTGCCGTTGATGTTGATCTTCTCGCCGATGAGGTAGTCGCCGACGTCGGAGGCGTTGTTGGCGTAGAACTCCACGCCGGTGCCGAAGATGTCGGAGGTGGCCTCGTTCAACCCGCCGCTCTCACCGCTGTAGTTGAGGCCCGCGGTGTTGGAGGTGACGCCGTGGCTCATCTCGTGGCCCGCCACGTCCAGCGAGGTCAGCGGACGCGCGTTGCCGCTGCCGTCGCCGTACGTCATGCAGAAGCAGCTGTCGCTCCAGAAGGCGTTGACGTACGCGTTGCCGTAGTGGACGCGGGAGTAGGCGCCCACCCCGTTGTTCTTGATGCCGTTGCGCCCGAAGGTGTTCTTGTAGAAGTCCCAGGTGGTGGCCGCGCCGTAGTGGGCGTCGGCGCCCGCCGTCGCCGTGTTCGACGTGGTGCCGTTGCCCCAGACGTCGCTGGTCTGCGAGAAGAGCGTGCCGGTGCCCGAGGTGCCCCGGTTGAGGTTGTACGTCTTGTGGCCGCCGCGCGCGCCGTCGGTCAGCGTGTACGTCGAGCCGGACTGGGTGGTGGTCAGGGTCACCTGGCCGCTGTACTGGGTGTTGCCGGTGCCGTTCCTGACGCCCTGGTACTCGTAGAGCTTCTTGCCGGTGGCCGCGTCGGTGATCACGTGCAGCTCGTTCGGCGTCCCGTCCTCCTGGAGCCCGCCGACGACCGTCTCGTAGGCCAGCGCCGGGGTGCCGCCCGCCGCCCAGATCACGGTGCGCGGCGCCGCGTCGGCGCTCGCCCGGGTCCCGCCGAGCGTCCGCGCCCGCTCCACGGCCTGCCGTTCGGCGGCGGACTTCGTCACGTCCGGCGTGGTGTCGGCGACGGCCACGGGCGCGTCCGTCGCCCTGACGACCCGGCGGGTGGCGCCGGAGCCGGCGGTGTCGACGATCAGGTCGCCGCCCAGGACCGGGAGGCCGTCGTAGGTGCGGTCGTAGCGGGTGTGCAGGGTGCCGTCGGCGTCCTTGACGACGTCCTTGACGACGAGCCGCTCCTTGGCGCCGAGACCGATGTCCCGGGCGGTCGTGGCGCGGGCCGCGTCGGCGTCCCGCAGCAGCTCGGCGCGTTGCGAGGGGGAGAGCACGACGGCCGCGCGGACCGCTGCGGGCCCGTCGGCGGGGGCCGGGGCCGCGCTGGCGGCGCCCGACTGGACGGCCGCGGCGATCAGGGCGGTGACACCGGCGAGGGCGACGGCGGCGGCGCGGCGGTGTGCGGTGTGGGAGGTGCGTCCGCGAGAGGAACTGCTTCTCAACACTGACTCCTTCTGCGTGGCCGCGGATCGCGCGGCCGGGGGAGACCGGACGGCGAGGGGGCCGACCGGGCGGTACGCGGAGCGAAGTGCGTGCAGTGCGGGCGTGCGGGCCGGTCCACGGCGGCATTCCGTGGGGTGAAGCTGTGGGGTTGCTGTGAACGGGCCGTGGGAAGAGTCGCAGGGATCGGCCCCGTGTGTCAGGGCCGCGTCAGGAATTTGGCCGGATTTCGTTCGTTGTCCGGTAATTCATGTTCGCTATACGGACACGTCACCGACACGCCACACGGAGACGCCCCACCGGGCACGGGTACGGCGTGCGGGGACGCCCCGCCGGGCACGGGTACGGCACGCGAAGGCGCCCCACCGGGCACGGGTGCGGCACGCGGGGATGCCTCGCCGCGCGCGGGTGCGGGACGCCGGGACGTTCCTCACGGCTCCCGTGCGGGGGCCTCCGCACCCTGTCCCCGCTCCCCGTGCCAGGTCCCCCACAGCGCCGCGTACGCCCCGCCCGCCGCGACCAGTTCGTCGTGCGTGCCGACCTCGGTGAGCAGGCCGTTCTCCATGACGGCCACCCGGTCCGCGTCGTGCGCGGTGTGCAGCCGGTGCGCGATCGCGATCACCGTGCGCCCGGCCAGGACGGCGGCCAGCGCGCGCTCGGTGTGCCGGGCGGTCGCCGGGTCAAGCAGCGCCGTCGCCTCGTCGAGGATCAGCGTGTGCGGGTCCGCCAGCACCACCCGGGCCAGTGCGAGCTGCTGGGCCTGCGAGGCGTCGGTGCGCGCGCCGCCCTCGCCGAGCCGGGTGCCGAGCCCGTCCGGCAGCTCCCGCACCCAGTCGTCGGCGCCGACCGCGGTCAGCGCCGCCCACAACTGCTCGTCCCGTGCCTGCGGTTCGGCGATCAGCAGGTTGTCCCGGACGCTCCCCAGGAACACATGGTGCTCCTGGGTCACCAGCACCACCTGGCGGCGCAGCCGCTCGGGCCCGAGCGCGGCCACCGGCACCCCGCCCACCGTCACCGAGCCCGCGGTCGGCGCCTCGACGCCCGCGAGGAGCCTGCTCAGCGTCGTCTTCCCGGCGCCCGAGGGGCCCACCACCGCGAGCCGCTCCCCGGGCCGCACGGTCAGATCCACCCCGCGCAGCACCTCGCCGCCCCGCTCGTAGGAGTACCGCGCCCCCCGCACGTCGATCCGCCCGCCGACCGGCGCCGCCGACCCGTCGGACACCGCGCGCGGCGCCCGCGCCAGCCCCTCCACCCGGGCGAACGACGCCCCGCTGGACTGGAGTTGCTCGATCCGCATCAGCACCTCGTCGAGCGGGGTGGCCAGCCGCTGCTGGTAGAGGGCCGCCGCGACGACCTCGCCCAGGCTCAGCGTGCCGCGCGCGAGCAGCGCCCCGCCGACCAGCAGCACCGCCGCCACCGGCACCAGGTAGGAGACCTCGATCACCGGGAAGAGGACCGAGCGCAGGAACAGCGTGTACATCCGGGTGCGCCGGGACGCCTCCACCGCGTCCCGGCTGACCGCGATCCGCCGCCGCTCCAGCCGCAGCGCCTCGACCGTGCGGGCGCCCGCCGCCGTCGCCGCGACGATCTCCGCGACCTCGGAGGTGGCGGCGCCCTCGGCGAGGTAGCCGGACCTGGCCCGGCGCAGGTACCAGCGCATCACGGCCCAGACGCCGCCGAGGCCCAGCAGCCCGCAGGCGCCGAGCAGCGGGTCGAGGACGAACACCGCGCCCACCAGGAACAGCGCCTGCGCGGAGTTGACGAGCAGTTCGGGCCCCGCGTCCCGCAGGGTGGTGCCGACGGTGGCGACGTCGCCGGTGCCGCGCGCGGTGAGGTCGCCCGTCCCGGCCCGCTCCACGGTGGCCGCGGGCAGCGCGAGGGTCCGCCGCACGAACTCCTCGCGCACCCGGGCCAGCACCCGCTCCCCGAACCGGTGCCCGACGTACCGCGCCCACCGGGCCAGCAGCAACTGCCCGAGCGCGCAGAGCAGGATCCACAGCGCGAGCCGGTCGACGGCGCCGACCCCCGCGCCGCCGCGCACCTCGTCCACGATCCGCCCGACCAGCCAGGGCCCGGCGATCCCCGCGCCCGCGGCGAGCGCGTTGAGCGCCAGCAGGGCACCGAAGGCCCCGAGGTCCCCGCGCACCAGGCGCCCGACGGCCCGGCGGACGTCGGCGGGCTCCGCGACCGGCAGTCCGGCGGGCGGCGCGGCGGTCACCGGGGCACGCCCTCTCCGGCCGTCTCGTCGGCGTCGCGGGCCACCAGCGCCCGGTACCCCGGCTCGGTGGCGAGCAGGCGGGCGTGGTCGCCGGTGGCCGCGACCTTGCCGTCGACCAGGAAGTGGACGGTGTCCGCCCGGCCGAGGACCAGCGGGGACGTCGTCGTCACCAGCGTCGTCCGGCCCGCGCGGGCGTCCCGCAGCCGTCGCGCCACCCTGGCCTCGGTGTGCGCGTCGAGCGCCGAGGTCGGTTCGACGGCCAGCAGCACCTCCGCGTCGGCGAGCAACGCCCGCACCAGGCGCACCCGTTGGCGCTGCCCGCCGGAGAGGTTGCGCCCCTGCGCGTCGATCACGCTGTCCGGCCCGTCCGGCAGCCCGCGCACGATGTCCTCGGCGACGGCGTCCCGCACCGCCCGCTCGACGGCCGCGCCCGACGGGTCCCGGCCCGCGCCGACCAGCTCCCGGAAGGTGCCCGCGAACAGGTCGGCCTCCGGGTCGGCGACCAGGATGCGCTCCCTGACCTGGGCGAGCCGGATGTCGGCGAGCGGCACCCCGCCCCAGGTCGCCGTCGACGGCAGGTAGCGGCCGAGCCGGTCCACGACGGCCGCCGCGTCGGCGGGCCTGGCCGAGGCCAGCGCGGTCAGCCGCCCCGGCCGCACCCGCACCCCGGAGACCGGGTCGTGCAGCGCCGACGGTTCGGCGGGGGCGTCCCGGGTGCCGGTGTCCGCCATCGGTTCGAGGCCGAGGAAGCGCACCACCCGGCGGGCCGCGACCAGGCCCCGGCTGATCTGGTAGCCGCACTCCACCCAGAACGCCACCGGCAGCACCAGCACCGCCACGTACCCGTAGACCGACACCAGCTCCCCGACGGAGAGCGCCCCCTGGGCGGCCAGCCGGGCGGCGAGCCAGGTCACCACCGCGAGGAAGAGGGTCGGCAGCCCCACGCCGAGCGCCTGCACCCAGCTGGTGACCGCGCCGACCCGGTAGCCCTGCCGCAGCAGCCGCCGCGAGTCGCGCCGGAAGGCGTCCGCGACCAGCTCCTTGCCGCCGAGCCCGTTCAGCACGCGCAGCCCGCCCGCCAGGTCGGAGATCCGCGCGGTCAGCACCCCCTGCCGCTCCCGGTACTCGCCCTCCGCGCCCTGCAACCGGGCGAGCAGCGGCCCGACCAGGACGACGATCACCGGGATGCCGAGCAGCACCACGGCCGCGATCAGCGGCGACACGGCCAGCAGCAGCCCGGCGACGACCAGATAGGCGACGACGGCGCCGACCCCGGGCCCCACCACGGTCAGCGCCGTCGCGATGGTCTGCACGTCACCGACCCCGATGGTGACGACCTCCCCGGCCCCCACCCGGCGCGGCAGCGCGGCGCCCAGCCGGGCCGCGTGCCCCACGACCAGCTTCACGGTGCGGAAGTTGGCGTCCAGCCGCACCCGGGTCATCGTCCGGTGCCGCATGACGCTCAGCCAGGCGTTGAGGACGCCCACCCCGAGCAGCGCGGCCGTCCAGCCCGCGAGCACCGGGTAGTCACCGGGCTCAAGACCCCCGTCGACGGCCCGCGACAGCAGGTAGGGCGAGGCCGCGAGCAGCACCATCCACACACTGCCCAGCACCGCCCCGGCCACCGCCCGGCCCCGCTGGCACCGCACCAGCCACCACAGGTACCGTCCGCCCCCGCGCAGGTCGGGCGTGCCCGGGTCCTCGTACGCGTCGATCATCCGCCCCCGCTCCGCTCACGCCAGACTGTCCCGCCACGCCCGGTGCAGATCCGCGAACCGCCCGGTGCCCGCAATGAGTTCGGCCGGGCTGCCGTCCTCCACGATCCGTCCGCCCTCCATCACCAGGACCCGGTCCGCGATCGCCACCGTGGAGAGCCGGTGGGCGATGACGACGGCGGTGCGGCCCTGGAGCACCGTCGCCATCGCGCGCTGCACGGCCCGTTCGCCCGGCACGTCCAGCGAGCTGGTCGCCTCGTCCAGGATCAGGACCGCCGGGTCGGCGAGCAACGCCCGCGCGAACGCCACGAGTTGCCGCTGCCCGGCGGAGATCCGGCCGCCGCGCTTGCGGACGTCGGTGTCGTAGCCGTCGGGCAGCGCCTCGATGAAGTCGTGCGCGCCGATCGCCTTCGCGGCCCGCTCGATCTCCTCCCGGTCCGCCTCCGGACGGCCGATCGCGATGTTCTCGGCGACCGTGCCGGAGAACAGGAACGCCTCCTGCGTCACCATCACCACCCCGCGCCGCAGTTCGGGCACGGACAGCTCGCGCAGGTCGACGCCGTCCAGCAGGACCCGGCCCGCCGACGCGTCGTAGAACCGGGCCAGCAGTTTCGCCAGCGTCGACTTCCCCGCACCCGTCGAGCCGACCACCGCGACCGTCTGCGCCGCCGGGATCGTCAGGTCGAAGCGGGGCAGCACCTCGCCGCCGGTGCGGTACCCGAACGCCACCTGGTCGAAGACCACTTCGCGCCCCGGCAGGCCGTCCCGGGCGGGCGGCAGCTCCCGCGGGTCCGCGGGCTCCGGCACGGACGGCCTCTGCGCCAGCAGCCCGGCGATCTTCTCCAGGGAGGCCGCGGCCGACTGGTAGGAGTTGAGGAACATGCCGAGCCGGTCGATCGGGTCGTACAGGCGCCGCAGATAGAGCACCGCGGCCGCCAGCACGCCCAGCGCCAGCGAGCCGTCCGCCACCCGGTAGGCGCCCCACAGCACGATCCCGGCGACGGCCGTGTTGGCGACCAGCCGGGAGCCGACGACGTACCGGGCCATCTCCAGCAGCGCGTCGCCGTTGCGCCGTTCGAGACGGCTGTTGAGGACCTTGAAGTCGGCGTCGTTGACCGCCTCGCGCCGGAACGCGCGCACCGGGCGGATGCCGTTCATCGTCTCGACGAACTTCACGATCACCGAGGCGATCGCCGTCGACCGCAGCCGGTACACCCGGCCCGCCCGCCGCCGGTACATCCGCACCAGCAGGTACAGCGGCCCGAACGACGCGACGGCGACCCCGCCGAGACCGAGGTCGAGCCAGAGCAGCATCGCCGAGATGTACACGAACGACAGGACGACCGTGATCAGTTCCTGGAGGCCCTCGTCGAGGAGTTCGCGCAGGGACTCCACGTCCGTGGTGGACCGGGAGATCAGCCGCCCGGACGTGTACCGCTCGTGGAAGTCCAGGCTGAGCGCCTGCGCGTGGCGGAAGATCCGGCCGCGCAGGTCGAGCAGCACGTCCTGGTTGACCCGCGCCGAGGCGACGACGAACGCGTACTGGAGGCCGCCGGAGACCAGCGCGGACAGCAGGTAGCCGACGGCCACCGCGGTCAGCGGCCCCAGGTCGTCGCGGCGGAAGGCCGGTACGGCGGTGTCGATCGCGTACGCCACCAGCAGCGGGCCCGCCTGCACGGCCGCCTGCTGGAACAGGATGAGCAGCGCGGTGCCCGCGACCCGCGCCCTCATGGGCGCCAGCAGCGACCGCAGCAGCGCCCCGGTGGCGCCCGGGGGAGCGGGCAGGGCGTCCTGGTCGAAGGGGTCGCCCCCGGGACCGCTCCCGCCCTCCGGCACCCCCGGCCCTGCCGCCTCCGGCCCGCCGCCCCTGCCCTCCGCGCCGGACCTCCCCGGCCCGTCGGCGACCCGTTCCCGGGCGGGCGCGGGTGCCCGGTCGTCCGGCTCGTCGTCGCCGGGCCGCGGGACCGACGTCGTGGCGGATGTCATCGCTCGCCCTCCGTTTCCCCCGTGCCGACGGCCGTCGGCGTCCTCTCCCCGTCGTCCGCGCCCCCCGACATCAGGTACGCGTACTCCGGGTGCGTGCGCAGCAGTTCGTGATGGGTGCCGACGGCCGCGACCCGCCCGCCGGACAGCAGCGCGACCCGGTCGGCCAGCAGCACCGTCGAGGGGCGGTGGGCGACGATCAGCGCGGTGGTGTCGGCCAGCACCTCGCGCAGCGCCGCCTCCACGGCCGCCTCGGTGTGCACGTCCAGCGCGGACAGCGGGTCGTCCAGGATCAGGAACCGGGGCCTGCCGACGACCGCGCGGGCCAGCGCCAGCCGCTGCCGCTGCCCGCCGGAGAGGCTCAGGCCCTGCTCGCCGACCTGGGTGTCGGCACCCTGCGGCAGCGCCCGCACGAAGTCCGCCTGGGCGACCCCGAGGGCGCGCTCAAGATCGACGGCGCCCGCACCGCCGTCCGCCCCCATGAGGACGTTCTCGCCGACGCTCGCCGAGAAGAGCGTCGGCTCCTCGAAGGCGACGGCGACCCGGGTGCGCAGCTCCTCGCGGGAGAGCGCGGTGATGTCCTCGCCGTCCAGGGTGATCCGCCCCTCGGTCAGCTCGTGCAGGCGCGGCACCAGCGCGGTGAGCGTGGTCTTGCCGCTGCCGGTCGCGCCGACCAGGGCCATCGACTCGCCGGGCCTGATGTGCAGGTCCACGCGGTCCAGGACGGGCGGTGAGCCGGGCGGCGCGTCGGGGTAGCGGAACCGCACGCCGTCGAAGCGCAGCCCGCTCGCCCCCGGGCCGGTGTCCGGGGCGCGGGACCGCTCGCCGCCGGGCGACTCCGGACGCTCGTCCAGCACCTCGAAGTACCGCTCGGTGGCGGTCGCCGCCTCCTGGCACATCGCGAGCAGGAAGCCGATGGAGTCCACCGGCCAGCGCAGCGCGAGCGCCGTCGACAGGAACGCGACCAGGGTCCCCGCCGACAGGTCGCCGTCCGCGACCTGCACGCTGCCCAGGACCAGGGCGGCGCCGATCGCCAGCTCGGGCAGGGTCACGATGACGCCCCAGATCGCCGCCAGCAGCCGGGCCTTGCGCAGCTCGGTGCCGCGCAGGGTCGCCGACAGCTCGCGGAACGCCCGCGCCTGGCTGCGGTGACGGCCGAAGCCCTTGATGATCCGGATGCCGAGGACGCTCTCCTCGACGACCGTCGTCAGATCGCCGACCTGGTCCTGCGCGAGCCGCGCCACGCCCGAGTACCGCTTCTCGAAGACCGCGCACGTCACCATCACCGGCACCGCGGGGACCAGGATCACCAGCCCGAGCCGCCAGTCCTGGAGCAGCATGATGCCCACGCCGACCAGGATCGTCACCCCGTTGACCAGCAGGAACGTCAGCGGGAAGGCGAGGAACATGCGCAGCAGCATCAGGTCCGTGGTGGCCCGGGACAGCAACTGGCCCGAGGACCAGCGGTCGTGGAAGGCGACCGGCAGCCGCTGCGAGCGCCCGTACAGGTCCGCCCGCAGGTCCGCCTCGACCCGGGACAGCGGCCGGGCCACCAGCCACCGGCGCAGCCCGAAGAGCAGGGCCTCGGCGATCCCCAGCACCAGCAGGCACAGCGCGCCCAGCCACACCCCGGCCGGATCGCGATGGGTGACCGGTCCGTCGACCATCCACTTCAGGACCAGCGGGATCACGAGCCCCAGGCAGGAGGCGACGACGGCGACGGACGCGGCCGTCGCCAACCGGGCCCGCACGGGCCGTACATGGGGCCACAGACGCAGCAGGGTACGGACCGCGGAACGGTCGGGGGCGGGCGCGGCGGCAGGTGTGGTGGACATCAGCAGCGAGCCTACGGACCGGCACTGACAACGCCCACCGAGTTTTGGCCGGGTCCGGCGTCCCGGCGGGCACAGCGGGCACAGCCGCCACGGCCCGCCGCGCCCCCGGTGACCTGGGAACCAGGGCGCCCGGTCACCCCACCCGCAGCAGCAGCACCGCCCGCGCGGGCACCGTGATCGACGTCCCCGCCCGGTACGTCACCCCCGGCGCCGCCGTCTGCTCCTCCCGCGAGGTGTCGACGACGACCTCGTACCGCTCCGCCCACGGCGCCCCCGGCAGCGCGAACGCGGCGGGCCGGTCCCCGGCGTGCAGCACCGCGAGGAAGCTGTCGTCGACGATGGGGGCGCCGCGCTCGTCGCGGCCCGGGATGTCCCGCCCGGAGAGGTACATGCCGAGCGTGGCGGCGGGCGCGTACCAGTCGCCCTCGGTCATCTCGGCGCCCCGCGCGGTGAACCAGGCCAGGTCCCGCAGCCCGTCCGCGGAGTGCGGGACGCCGGAGAAGAACGCCCGGCGGCGCAGCACCGGGTGCCGGTGGCGCAGCGCGATCAGCCGGGACGTCAGCTCGGTCAGGGCCCGCCAGCCGGGGTCCTCCAGCAGTCCCCAGTCGATCCAGCTCGTCTCGTTGTCCTGGCAGTAGGCGTTGTTGTTGCCGCCCTGGGTGCGCCCCATCTCGTCGCCCGCGACCAGCATCGGCACGCCCGTCGACAGCAGCAGCGTGGTGAGCAGGTTGCGCAACTGGCGTCTGCGCAGCGCGCGCACGCGCCCGTCGTCGCTCTCGCCCTCGGTGCCGCAGTTCCAGGACCGGTTGTCGTCGGTGCCGTCCCGGTTGCCCTCGCCGTTCGCCTCGTTGTGCTTGCGCTCGTAGGTCACCAGGTCGCGCAGGGTCAGACCGTCGTGCGCGGTGACGAAGTTGACGGACGCGTAGGGCCGCCGGCCGCCCCACGCGTAGAGGTCGCTGGAGCCCGAGAGCCGGTAGCCGAGGTCGCGCACGTCGGGCAGCGCGCCCCGCCAGAAGTCCCGGACGGCGCCCCGGTAGCGGTCGTTCCACTCCGTCCACAGCGGCGGGAAGGCGCCCACCTGGTAGCCGCCCGAGCCGACGTCCCACGGTTCCGCTATCAGCTTCACCCGGCGCAGCACCGGGTCCTGCGCGATGACCGCGAGGAACGGCGAGAGCATGTCGACGTCGTGCATGGAGCGGGCCAGCGCCGCCGCGAGGTCGAAGCGGAAGCCGTCGACGCCCATCTCGGTCACCCAGTAGCGCAGCGAGTCGGTGATCAGCCGCAGCACGTGCGGCCGCACCACGTGCAGGGTGTTGCCGCAGCCGGTGTAGTCCGCGTAGCGGCGGGCGTCGGACTGGAGCCTGTAGTAGCCGCGGTTGTCGATGCCCTTCAGGGAGAGCGTCGGGCCCAGCTCCCCGGCCTCGGCGGTGTGGTTGTAGACGACGTCGAGGATCACCTCGATGCCGGCCGCGTGCAGCGCCCGCACCATCCGCTTGAACTCGCCGACCTGCTGCCCGGCGGTCCCCGCGGAGGCGTACCCGGCGTGCGGGGCGAAGTAGCCGACCGAGTTGTAGCCCCAGTAGTTGCGCAGCCCCCGGCGCAGCAGATGGTCCTCGTGCGCGAACTGGTGCACCGGCAGCAGCTCCACCGCCGTCACCCCGAGCCGTTCCAGGTGCGCGACGGCCGCCGGGTGGGCCAGCCCGGCGTAGGTGCCGCGCAGTTCCTCGGGGACGCCGGGGTGGGTCCTGGTGAAGCCCTTGACGTGCAGTTCGTAGATGACGGAGTCGGCCCAGGGGGTCTTCGGCCGGTGGTCGTCCGACCAGTCGTCGTCGTCATGGACGACGACGCCCTTGGGGACGAAGGGCGCGGAGTCGCGTTCGTCGCGCACGGTGTCGGCGACGTGCTGCTGCGGCCAGTCCCTGACGTGCCCGTACACCTCGGGCGGCAGCGCGAAGTCGCCGTCCACGGCCCGCGCGTACGGGTCGAGGAGCAGCTTCGCCGGGTTCCAGCGGCCGCCGGTCCACGGGTCCCAGCGGCCGTGCACCCGGTAGCCGTAGCGCTGCCCCGGCAGCACCCCGGGGACGAAGCCGTGCCAGATCTCGTGCGTCAGTTCGGTCAGCGGGGCCCGGGTCTCCCGGCCGCGCGCGTCGAACAGGCACAGCTCGACGGACTCCGCGCCCCCCGCCCACAGCGCGAAGTTGGTGCCCGCCACGCCGTCGGGCCCGACCCGGTACCGGGCGCCCAGCGGGGTCGGCGCGCCCGGCCGCACCGGCACGCCCGGCGTCCCGCGGGGGACCGCCTCCGTCACGACGACCGGGGCGGTCGGCTCCCCGGCCACCGCCTCCCGCTCGGCTGCGCTGGACACCTGTCAGCCTCCCACGGCTCGGGGGACGGGCCGGGAAAGGGGCGGGTGACGTCCCGGTCACCGCACCCCTTCGCGTCGTCCTCCCCCATGTTCTGCCCAGAGCACGCGTCGCACTCACGTTTCCCCGGACCCGCCCCGCTCGTTGCACACCGCGTGAGGCACGTACACGGGCGCGCGCGGCGCGCGGGGGCCACGCTGGCCGCCCTACTGACATGGGCAGGACTACTCGCCGGAGCGGCCGGCTGCACCTCGGGCGGCTCGGGCGGGATCGGTCTCGGCGGGGCGCTGGGCGCGTCCGCGGCCCCCGAGGACGTCATCCGGATCTCCCCCGACGACGGGAGCAAGGGGGTGGCGCCGGGGGAGCCGCTGCGGGTGCGGGTGCCCGACGGGCGGCTGGAGTCGGTGAAGGTGGTCCGCTCCCAGGACGCGCAGGAGTCGCAGGTGCCGGGCCGGATCGCGCAGGACGGCCTGAGCTGGGAACCGGACGAGCGCACGCTCGGCCTGGCCGCGCGGTACACGGTCGACGCGGTCGCCGTCGACGACGAGGGCCACCGCTCGGCCCGGCACACCACGTTCACCACGTACGTCCCCGACGAGCGCTTCATCGCCTACGTCACGCCGGAGAACCGGACCACGGTCGGCACCGGCATGATCGTCTCGCTGGACTTCAGCCGGGAGATCGAGGACCGGGCCGCGGTGGAGCGCGCGGTGCAGGTCACCGCGCGCCCGCCGGTGGAGATCCGCCCGCACTGGTTCGGCAAGGGGCGGCTCGACTTCCGTCCGCGCGCGTACTGGCGGCCCGGCACCGAGGTGACGGTCTCCCTGAAGCTGCGGGACGTGCAGGGCGCCCCGGGCGTCTACGGGCTCCAGTACAAGACGTTCTCCTTCACCGTCGGGCGCAGCCAGGTCTCCCTGGTCGACGCGGCCGACCACACCATGGAGGTACGGCGGGACGGGGAGCTGCTGGCCACCGTGCCGATCACGGCGGGCGCCCCCAAGACGACCACGTACAACGGGAAGATGGTGGTGATGGACATGCTGGAGGTGACCCGGATGAACAGCCGCACGGTCGGGTTCGGCGGCGAGTACGACATCCCGGACGTCCCGCACGCCATGAAGCTCACCAACACCGGGACGTTCCTGCACGGCAACTACTGGTCGCCGAACGCCCCCGGGCGGGTCAACGTCAGTCACGGGTGCGTGGGGCTGCGGGACGTCAAGGGCGGCAGCTCGGACACCCCGGCCGGCTGGTTCTTCGACCGCAGCCTCGTCGGGGACGTGATCGAGGTGGTGCACAGCAAGGACACCACGGTCGCGGCCGACAACGGCCTCGGTGGCTGGAACATGACGTGGCAGCGGTGGACGGGGGGAGCCACCCGCGGATGACCGCCGGGGGCCCGCCGGAGGTCGGACCCGGGACGGTCGCCGATGTTGCTGCTGAACGGTGACCTCCGCCTCACATCTTCCCCAAATCCTTGCGGTTAATATGCGCCAATGTGCGCGTGGGACGCGCGGGGGTGCGGGCCCGACCAGGCCCGGCGAGGGGAGAGAACGTGGACGTGCGACCGATATCGGGGGCGTCGGTTGACGCGCGGGGACGGCACGCGAGACGGCTGTCGGCCCTGCTGCTCGGGGTGGTGATGCTGACCGCCACCGCGTGCGGCGGCGGCGACTCCGGTTCCGGGGACGCGAAGGGGGCGGACGGCGGCGGCAAGGACGCGACGGCCGCCCGGAGTTCGCAGTCGGCGGCCGTCGTCGCCATCGCGCCGAAGGACGGTGCCGAGGCCGTCGGCACCAGCGGGGCCCTGGAAGTCACCGCGAAGCACGGCAAGTTGAAGAAGGTCCAGGTCAAGAACGCCAAGGGCGACGAGGTCGAGGGCGAGATCACCGACGGCGGCGCGACCTGGACGCCCGCCGGGCACCTGGCCGCGGCCACCACGTACACCGTGCACGCGGTCGCGGAGGACGCCGAGGGGCGCGAGGCGGCCGAGGACTCCCGCTTCACCACGCTGACCCCGAAGAACACCTTCGTCGGCACGTTCACCCCGGAGGACGGATCGAAGGTCGGCGTCGGGATGCCGTTCTCGATCCGCTTCACCCGGGGCATCACGCACCCGGAGGACGTCGAGAAGGCGATCACGGTCACCACGTCGCCCGCCGTGGACGTCGAGGGCCACTGGTTCGGCAACGACCGCCTCGACTTCCGCCCGCAGGAGTACTGGAAGTCCGGCACCGAGGTCACCGTCCGGCTCGACCTCGACGGGGTGGAGGGCCGCGCGGGCGTCTACGGCAAGCAGTCCAAGACGGTCTCCTTCACCATCGGCCGCAACCAGGTCTCGATCGTGGACGCCAAGGCCCACACGATGAAGGTCACCCAGGACGGCAAGGTCGTCAGGACCATCCCGGTCACCACCGGCAAGCCCGGCTACGAGACCTGGAACGGCCAGATGGTCATCAGCGAGAAGCTCCGGGTGACCCGGATGAACGGCGAGACGGTCGGCTACGGCGGCGAGTACGACATCAAGGACGTCCCCGACGCCATGCGCCTGACCGACTCCGGCACCTTCGTCCACGGCAACTACTGGGGCGGCGGCGCGTTCGGCAACTACAACGCCAGCCACGGCTGCGTCGGCCTGCGGGACGTGCGCGGCGGCTACGACCGCAAGCTGCCCGGCGGCTGGTTCTTCGACCACTCGATGACGGGTGACGTGGTGGTCGTCAAGCACTCCGACGACCGCACCGTCGCGCCGGACAACGGCCTCAACGGCTGGAACATGTCGTGGGAGAAGTGGAAGGCGTGAGCTGACCCGCGTCCCCGACGCGCGAGGGGCCCGGTGCTGTGACCGACAGCACCGGGCCCCTGTCGTTAGTCGCCGTTAACCTGCCTGCATGACCGTGAATCTCGAAGTCGCCGAGGGCGTCGGCACGATCCGCCTCGACCGCCCGCCGATGAACGCGCTGGACATGGCCACCCAGGACCGGCTCAGGGAACTGGCCGAGGAGGCGGGACGGCGCGCGGACGTGCGGGCCGTGGTGCTGCACGGCGGTGAGAAGGTGTTCGCGGCCGGCGCGGACATCAAGGAGATGCGGGAGATGGACCACGCCGCGATGATCCTGCGGTCCCGCGCCCTCCAGGACTCGTTCACCGCGGTGGCCCGCATCCCCAAGCCGGTGGTCGCGGCCGTCGCCGGGTACGCGCTGGGCGGCGGCTGCGAGCTGGCGCTCTGCGCGGACTTCCGGATCGCGGGCGCCGACGCGAAGTTCGGTCAGCCGGAGATCCAGCTCGGTCTGATCCCGGGCGCGGGCGGCACCCAGCGGCTGGCCCGGCTGATCGGCCCCTCGAAGGCCAAGGACCTGATCTTCACCGGCCGGATGGTGCGGGCGGAGGAGGCGCTGACGCTCGGTCTGGTCGACCGGGTGGTGCCCGCCGGGGAGGTCTACGCGGCCGCGCACGCCTGGGCGGCGAAGCTGGCGCAGGGGCCGGCGATCGCGTTGCGGGCCGCCAAGGAGGCCATCGACGGCGGCCTGGAGACGGACCTCGACACCGGCCTCGCCCTCGAACGCACCTGGTTCGCGGGTCTGTTCGCGACCGAGGACCGCGAGCGGGGGATGCGCAGCTTCGTGGAGGAGGGTCCGGGGAAGGCGAAGTTCCTGTGAACGTCCGCGCATTCGCGCACAGTTGACAGGATGTCTGATGCGGGGTCCCTCGAAGGGGCGGTTTATGGGAGCCTTAAGAGGCCCTTAAGCCTGTCGTGTCGAGGGAGCCTGTCGCTTGTCCTCAGTCGATCCTCCGCCCCAGGTCAGATCAGCCACACACCCCTCTGAACTGCCGAAGGCATATGCCGAAACGGTTATGCGGAACGAGGGGTTCCGGGGGGTGCATTCCGCCGGAACCGCCCCGGGGGGTGTGCGGGGCGGCCATGATGGGGGCATGGCGGGGCTGGAGGGCATCGAACAGCCGCGGGGACAGGACCGTGCGGCCGCGGCCCGCTGGTCCCCCGCGGTCGAGGACGAACGAGGGCTCCAGGCGCTGGAGTTGTTCGGCAACCCGGCCGACGCCGAGGTCTCCCTGCCGTCCCGGCCCGAGTCCGCCGCCACCGCGCGAAGACTCGCCCAGGTGGTCGTCCTGCGCCACTGGGGGCTCGGCCCGAAACTCGCCGAGGACGCCGTCCTGCTCGTCTCCGAACTGGTCGGCAACGCGGTCCGGCACACCGGCGCCCGGGTCTTCGGCCTCCGCATGAAACACCGGCGCGGCTGGATCCGGGTCGAGGTCCGCGACCCCTCCCGCGGCCTGCCCTGCCTGATGCCGGTCGCGGAGACCGACCTCAGCGGGCGGGGCCTCTTCCTCGTCGACAAGCTCGCCGACCGCTGGGGCGTCGACCTGCTGCCCCGCGGCAAGACCACCTGGTACGAGATGAGGGTCACCGACCGCTGACGGGGCCCGCCGGGATCTGGCGGGGACGTGCCGGGGCGGGATGCCGGACGCCGGCCTGGGGCGCCCCGGGGGCTGTGCCTCCGGCGGTCGCGGCTCGGGTGTCCGCGCGGCTGACGGACGTCGCTCCGCCGTCCAGGCCCTGATGGCCGTCGCTCCGCCGCCCGTGCCGTCGACGGCCGTTGCCGCGGCGCCGTCCGGGAGGCGGCCGTTGTCGCTTGCCTCGCCCGGTGTCCGGGTGTCGGCAGTCGGCGTTCGCCTTGCTCGCTGTCCGGGGGTTGGTAGTCGGCGTTCGCCTCGCCCGCTGTCCGGGGTCGGTCGTCGGCGTTCATCCTTGTCCGCTGTCCGCTGTCCGCTGTCCGCTGTCCGCTGTCCGCTGTCCGCTGTCCGCTGTCCGCTGTCCGCTGTCCGCTGTCCGCTGTCCGCTGTCCGGGTGCCGGTCGTCGGCGTTCGTCTCGCCCGTCGCCGGGGGTGCCCCCACCCGCGGTCACTTTGTCGCCGTTCGGGTCAATGGCCCGTTTTGTCGGTTCGTCGCTCTTAAATGGAGCGGTGACCACGACCGACCGCCGAACGGCGCTGCGCGCGGGCGCCGCCCTGGTGGCCGGGGGCGCGCTCGCCGCCGGATGCTCCACCCCCGGCGCCGTCGCCCACCCGGCAGCCACCCCGTCCGCCACCCGCCACGCCGCCGCCGAACCGCCCGCC
>NZ_FMCI01000334.1 GCF_900091845.1 Streptomyces sp. SolWspMP-5a-2 | reverse complement strand
CTCGGCGACGGCGGCGCGCAGCGCGGCGACGGCGGTGTCGGGGGCCATGGGGGCGAGGCCGTCGTGGCTCATGCGGTCGGCGAGCACGTCGGCGGTGGCCATGCCCGCGTCGGCCCAGGGTCCCCAGGCGACGGAGGTGACGGGCAGCCCGGCGGCGCGGCGCTGCTCGGCGACGGCGTCCAGGTAGGCGTTGGCGGCGGCGTAGTTGGCCTGGCCCGCGTTGCCGAGGACGCCGACGATGGACGAGAACAGCACGAACATCGTCAGGTCGTGGCCGCGGGTCAGCTCGTCGAGGTTGCCGGTGCCGAGGGTCTTGGGGCGCAGGACGGCGTCGAAGCGGTCCGGGGTGAGGCCGTCGAGGACGCCGTCGTCGAGGACGCCCGCCGCGTGCACGACGCCGGTGAGGGGCAGGTCGGCGGGGAGCGTGTCGAGGAGCCGGGCGAGCTGGTCGCGGTCGGCGACGTCGCAGTCGGCGACGGTGACCCGGGCGCCGAGGTCTTCGAGGTCGCCGACGAGGCCGGCGACGCCGGGGGCGTCGGCGCCGCGGCGGCTGGTGAGGACCAGGTGGCGGGTGCCGGAGGCGGCCAGCGAGCGGGCGACGTGCGCGCCGAGGGCGCCGGTGCCGCCGGTGACCAGGACGGTGTCGTGGGCGCCCCAGCCGCCGATGCCGTCGTCGTCGGCGCCGGACGCGTCGGCGGCGTCGGCGGTGTCGGTGCCGGGGGCCTGGTCGGGCAGGGGCATCCGGGCGAGGCGGCGGACGTGGGCGCCGGAGGGCCGTACGGCGATCTGGTCCTCGGTGCCCCCGAGGAGGGCGGCGAGCCGGGACAGGGTGCGGGCGTCGGGCGCGGTGGGCAGGTCGACGAGACCGCCCCAGCTGTCGGGGAGTTCGAGGGCGACGGCCCGGCCGAAGCCCCAGGTCTCGGCCTGGACCGGGGAGGTCAGCGGGTCGCGGCTGTCGACGGCGACGGCGCCCCGGGTGAGGGCCCAGAGGCGGGCTCCGGTGCCGGACAGGGCGTGCACCAGGTCCTTGGCGGCGGCGAGGCCGCGCGGCAGGGCGGGGTGGTCGGGGTGGGGCCGCTCGTCGAGGGCGAGCAGGGACAGCACGCCGGTGGTGTCGGGTCCTTCGAGGAGCGCGGCGAGGGCCGCGGTGTCCTCGTCGCCGGTGAGGTCGTGGCGCTCGACGCGCAGCCCGCGGGCGGTGAGGGCGCCCAGGACGGTGGCCACCCAGGGGTCGTCGGCGTGTCCGGCCGGGACCAGGGCGGGCCAGCGGCCTTCGGGGACGGAGCCGTCGGCGCCGGTGAGGGGGGACCAGGTGACGCGGTAGCGCCAGGAGTCGAGGGTGGAGCGCAGGGTGCGGCGGCGGCGCCAGGTGGCGAGGGCGGGCAGCAGCGTGCCGAACGCCTCGACGTCGTCGCCGGTGACCTCCAGGACGGAGGAGAGGCGGGTGATGTCACCGCTCTCGACGGCGGCCCAGAAGTCGCCGTCGGCCGCGTTCCCGGTGGCCGCGGTGGCGGCCGTCTCGGCGGGGGTGAGCCAGTACCACTCGCGGTCGAAGGGGTAGGTGGGCAGCTCGACGCGGCGGGTCCGGACGCCGTCCCAGTGGACGTCCCAGTCGACGTCGGCGCCGAGCGCCCATGCCTCGCCCAGGGAGAGCGTGAACCGTTCGAGACCGCCCTCGTCACGGCGCAGGGTGCCGACGACACCGGCCCGCACCCCGGCGTCCTCGATCGTCTCCTGCACCCCGGTGGCCACCACCGGGTGCGCGCTGATCTCCGCGAAGACCTGGAACCCGTCCGCGAGCAGCGCACGCGTCGCCGCCTCGAACTCCACCGTCCCGCGCAGGTTGCGGTACCAGTAGGAGCCGTCGAGGTCGGCGGTGTCGATGACCGTGCCGGAGACGGTGGAGTAGAAGGGGACGGCCGAGGAGCGGGCGACGACCGGGGCGAGCAGGCC
>NZ_FMCI01000335.1 GCF_900091845.1 Streptomyces sp. SolWspMP-5a-2 | reverse complement strand
AGCACACCCGAAGCCCCCGACACCACCACCCACCCCGACGACCCGCCGGAGGGGAAGATCTCGGACGAGCGGACGGCCGCTTCGTCAGGTGAGGGGGTTCCCGGAAGGACGCAGGAGGTGTCGGCCGGGAGGCTCAACACGAGCTTGCCCACATGCTGCGCACGGCTCATCACCCCGAACGCCTCACCCGCCCGCCGCACGTCCCACACCCTGCGCGGCAGCAACTCCAGCACACCCGTCTCGAACAGGTCTACGACCTCACGCAAGATCGCACCCAACCGCTCAGGACCCGCCTCGACAAGATCGAAAGCCCGATACATCACCCCGTCATGAGCCGCCGCCACCTCCGCCGGATCCCGGACATCCGCCTTCCCCAGTTCCACGAAACGCCCCCCGGGTCGCACCAGACCCAGCGAAGCGTCCACCAACTCCCCCGCCAGCGAATCCACCACCACATCCACCCCCGCCCCGAACCGCTCGGCGAACTCCGCAGAACGCGACGACGCGATCCGGTCCTCCGGCACACCGAGGTCCCGCACGACCCCCCACTTCGCCTCACTCGCCGTCGCGAACACCTCAGCCCCCAACCACCGCGCCACCTGCACCGCCGCCATCCCCACACCCCCCGCGGCCGCATGCACCAACACCGACTCCCCCGCCCGCACACCCGCCACATCCACCAACGCGTAGAACGCCGTCACGAACGCCACCGGAACCGACGCCGCCACCACGAACGACCACCCCTCAGGAACCCCCACCACCACCCGCTCGTCCACCACGGTGAAGGAGCCGAACCAGGTGGAGCCCAGTCCCATGACGCGGTCGCCGACGGCCACCGTGGTCACACCGGGGCCGATCTCGGTCACGACGCCCGCGCCCTCGCTGCCCATCACGGCGTTCTCGGCGTCCGGGTACGCGCCCAGGGAGATGAGGACGTCGCGGAAGTTGACGCCCGCGGCGCGGATCGCGACACGGATCTCGCGCTCGCCGAGCGGGCGGGTGGCCGCGTCGGTGGAGACCGGTGCCAGGGTGTCGAGGGCGGCTCCGGGGGTGGTGCGCAGGTGCCAGGACCCGTCGGGCAGGGTGGGCTCGGCCGGGGCCACCCGGAGCTGCGGGACGCTCGCCGCCCCGCGTCGCAGCGCGAGTTGGGGCTCCCCGGTGCGCAGCGCCGCGGGCAGGGCCTCCACCGAGACGGGGTCGTCGTCGAGGTCGACGAGGACGAAGCGACCGGGGTGTTCGACCTGGGCGGAGCGCACCAGGCCCCAGACGGGTGCGGCGACCAGGTCCGGTACGTCCTCCGCCGCTCCGGCGGCCACGGCGCCACGGGTGACCACGACCAGCTTGCTCCCGGCCGCGGCGAACGTCTCGTGCGCCAGCCAGGACTGAAGGAGCGTCAGCACGCGGGCCGTGGTGGACAGGGTCTCCTCGGCGAGGTCCGCGCCGGTGCCCGCCCGGACGCCCGCCAGTACGTACTCCGGTGCCGGGTCGCGGCCGTCGGCGGTCCGCGCGGCGAGGGCGGTGAGGTCGTCGTGGCGTGTCGCGACGCGGTCGAGGGCGGGGACGTCCGTTCCGAGGACGGCGAGGTCCGGGGCCGCTGCGGCGGTCCCGGCGTCGGCGGCCGGGGGCAGGGGTGTCCAGTGGACGCGGTGCAGGTGCCCGTCGCCGTCCGCGACGGCGGTGGCCCCGGCGGCGGTCCGGTCGAGGGGGCGGGTGACCAGGGTCTCGGCCGACGCCACGGGACGGCCGGTGTCGTCCGCGACGAGCACGGCCATGCCGCCTCCGTCGACCGGCGTCAGCCGCGCCCGCAGGGCCGAGGCCCCGGTGGCGTACAGGGACACACCGGTCCACAGGAACGGCAGCCGTACGGAGGAGAGGTCGTCCGTACCGGCGGACCAGGCGTGCAGGGCGGCGTCCAGCAGCGCCGGGTGCAGGCCGAAGCCGTCCGCGGTCCGCTGTTCCCCGTCCGGCAGGGTGACCTCGGCGAAGATCTCCCCGTCCCGGCGCCAGACGCGTCCCAGGCCGCGGAAGGCGGGCCCGTAGGCCAGTCCGGCGGCGGCGAGCCGTTCGTACAGGCCGCCGGTGTCGACCTCGTGGGCGCCGTCGGCCGGGGGCCAGGCGTCGAGTCCGGCGGGTTCGCGGTGGTCGCCGGGGGCGCCGAGGACGGCGCGGGCGTGCCGGGTCCAGACGCCCTCGACGCCGCACGCGTACACGCTGACGGCACGGCGTCCGTCGTCCTCCGGCCCGCCGACGGTCACCTGGACCCGCAGCGGCGCGCCGTCGGCGGGGAGCACCATCGGGGATTCCAGGCTGAGTTCGTCGAGCCGGTCGCCGCCGACGGCGTCACCCGCGCGCAGCACGGTCTCGACGAGGGCGGTGCCGGGGACGACCGCGCGGCCCCGCACGGTGTGGTCGGCGAGCCAGGGGTGGGTGCGCAGCGACCAGCGGCCGGTGAACAGGTGGCCGTCCTGGTCGGGCAGCGGCACGCCCGCCTCGATCAGCGGATGTCCGACGCGTTCCATGCCGGTGGCCGGGGCGCCCGCGCCGGCCGGGGTCGCGTCGAGCCAGTGGCGGCGCCGCTGGAAGGCGTACGTCGGCAGGTCGACGAGGTGCGCGCCCGTCCCGTCGAAGGCGCGGGCCCAGTCCACGGGGACCCCGGCGACCCAGGCCTCGGCGAGGGAGCCGAGCAGGCGGGCCTCGCCGCCGTCGTCGCGCCGCAGCGTTCCGGTCACCGACACGTCGCTGCCGTGGTCCTCGGCCGTCCGCTCGACGCCGGGGGTCAGCACCGGGTGCGGGCTGACCTCGACGAAGTGACGGTGACCGGCGTCGAGCAGGGCGCGCACGGTCTCCTCGAAGCGGACCGGGGAGCGGAGGTTGCGGTACCAGTAGTCGCCGTCCAGTGCCGTCGTGTCGAGGTCACCGGCGGTCACGGTGGAGAAGAACGGCACCTCGGAGGGGCGCGGGGAGACCCCGGACACCGCCTTCCCGACGTCGGCGCGGATCTCCTCGACGTGTGCCGAGTGCGAGGCGTAGTCGACGGGGATGCGGCGGGCCCGCACGCCGTCGGCCTCCCAGGCGGCGAGGAGGGCGTCGAGGGCGGTGTCGTCGCCGGACACCACGAGGTGCGAGGGTCCGTTGACGGCCGCGACGGACAGGGCGCCCCGGTAGGAGTCGACGACGCGTCGTACGTCGGCCTCCGGCGCGGTGACGGAGACCATGCCGCCGCGTCCGGAGAGCGCCGTCAGCGCGCGGCTGCGCAGCGCGACCACCCGCGCCCCGTCCTCAAGACTCAGCGCACCCGCCACCACCGCCGCCGCGATCTCCCCCTGCGAATGACCCACCACCGCGGCAGGACGCACCCCGAACGACTCCCACACCGCCGCCAACGACATCATCACCGCCCACAACACCGGCTGGACGACGTCCACGCGGTCCAGCCCCGGTGCTCCCCGCACTCCGCGCACCACGTCGGACAACGACCAGTCCGTGAACGGCTCCAGGGCCTCGGCGCAGGCGGCGAACCGCGCGGCGAACACCGGTTCGGCGTCGAGCAGTTGGACCGCCATGCCCGTCCACTGCGAGCCCTGGCCCGGGAACACCAGGACGGGGGCCTCGGCTCCGGACGCCACCGCGGTGACGAGTTCCGCGGACTCGGAGCCCGTCGCGTGGTCCCGCAGCCGCCGCACGGCGTCGGCGTGACCGGAGGCGAGGAGCACCGCCCGGTGGTCGAAGGCGGCGCGGGCGGTGGCCAGGGTGAGGCCGATGTCGGCGGGTGTGCGGCCGGGGTGGAGTTCGGCGTGGTCGGCGAGGCGGGCGGCCTGGTCGCGCAGGGCGGCGGCGGACCTGGCCGACAGGACCCAGGGCACCAGCGGCAGGGGCCGCGTCGCGGCGGGTCCTTCGGCCGGTTCCGGCTGCGGGAGCGGTGCCTCTTCGACGACGACGTGGGCGTTGGTGCCGCTGATGCCGAACGAGGAGACTCCGGCCCGGCGCGGCCGTTCGCCCCGGGGCCAGGGGACGGGGCCGGTGAGCAGGCGCAGGGCGCCGGTCGACCAGTCGACGTGCGGTGAGGGCTCGTCGGCGTGGAGGGTGCGCGGCAGTTCGGTGTGGTGCAGGGCCTGAACGGTCTTGATGACACCGGCGACACCGGCGGCGGCCTGGGTGTGTCCGATGTTGGACTTCACCGAGCCGAGCCACAGCGGCCGTCGCGGGTCCCGGTCCTGTCCGTACGTCGCCAGCAGCGCCCCGGCCTCGATGGGGTCGCCCAGCGTGGTGCCCGTGCCGTGCGCCTCCACGACGTCCACGTCCGCCGCGGTCAGTCCGGCGTCCGCGAGCGCCGCGCGGATCACCCGCTGCTGCGCGGGACCGTTCGGGGCGGAGAGGCCGCTGCTGGCGCCGTCCTGGTTGACGGCGGTGCCGCGGACGACGGCGAGGACGCGGTGTCCGTTGCGGTGGGCGTCGGAGAGGCGTTCGAGGCAGAGCACGCCGGCGCCCTCGGCCGGTCCGAAGCCGTCGGCGTCGGCGGAGAAGGGCTTGCAGCGGCCGTCCGCGGCCAGTCCGCGCTGGCGGCTGAAGCCGATGAAGGTGCCGGGGGTGGGCATGACGGTGACGCCGCCGGTGAGGGCGAGGTCGCACTCGCCCTGGCGGAGCGAGCGGACGGCCAGGTGCAGGGCGACGAGCGAGGAGGAACAGGCCGTGTCCACCGTGACGGCGGGGCCCTGGAGGCCGAGGGTGTAGGCGATGCGCCCGGACACGATGCTGGTGGTGCCGCCGGTCATCAGGTGTCCCTCGGCGCCGTCGGCGGCGTGCAGGGGCGGCCCGTAGCCGAGGGCGACGGCTCCGACGAAGACACCGGCGTCGCGGCCCTTCAGGGACGCGGGGTCGATGCCCGCGCGCTCGACGGCTTCCCAGGACGCTTCGAGCAGCAGGCGCTGCTGGGGGTCCATGGCCTCGGCCTCGCGCGGGGAGATGCCGAAGAACGCGGCGTCGAAGTCGCCCGCGTCGTGCAGGAAGCCGCCCTCGCGGACGTAGGTGCGGCCGGGGGCGTCCGGGTCGGGGTCGTGGACGCCCTCGGTGTCCCAGCCGCGGTCCTCCGGGAAGGGGGTGACGGCGTCGACGCCGTCCCGTACGAGGTGCCACAGGTCCTCGGGGGTGGTGACGCCTCCGGGGTAGCGGCAGGCCATGCCGACGATCGCGATGGGCTCGTGGGCCAGGGCCTCGACCTCGCGCAGACGCCCCCGGGTCTGGTGCAGGTCGGCCGTCACCCGGCGCAGGTAGCCGAGGAGCTTGTCTTCTTCCGGCATCAGGGCCTCACATGCAGTCGCTGCGGTGGCAGGGGTCGCGGGGCGCCGGGGAGGGCGCGGGGGGGTCAGTCGGAGCCGAACTCCCGGTCGATGAAGTCGAACAGTTCGTCGGCCGCAGCCGACTCCAACCGGTCGGCCACCTCGTCCGGGCCGGTCTCCCGCCCGGGGGCCGAGGAGGCGGTGTCCGGGCGGCCGGGGCCGGTGTCCCGCTCGGCGTCCGCGTCGCCGTCCGCCGGGGTCGCCGACAGTTCCCCGGCGAGGTGTTCGGCGAGGCGGAGGGCGTCGGGGTAGTCGAAGACCAGGGTCGCGGGCAGGGTCAGGCCGGTCGCGGTCCTGAGCCTGTTGCGCAGTTCGACCGCGGTGAGGGAGTCGATGCCGATGTCCTGGAACCCCCGGTCGGCGGGGACCGCGGCGGCCGACTCGTAGCTGAGGACGATCGCGGTGTGCTCCCGCACGACCCGCAGCAGTGCCTGACGGCGCTCGGCGCGCCCCAGTCCGGCGAGCCTGCTGGAGAGCGGTGCGCCGTCCGCCCGGCCGCCGTTCCCGTCGGCCGTGACGGCGCGGCGCCGGGTGGTCGCCGGCTGCCGGATCAGGGCCCGCAGCATGGGCTGTTCGGGGCCGCCGGTACCGGTCGTGGCCACGGCACGGGGATCGAGGCGGGCGGCGAGGAGCAGGCTCTCCGG